>JAIRZR010000373.1 GCA_031267155.1 Prevotellaceae bacterium
TTGATGCGTTTCAGGTTTGTCGGGGAAACTATGGCGTGCTGGTATATCAGCATTCCGGCGAAGACGGCGCATCCCGTCCAGTAGAAAAATCCCCTGCCGGCGAGGACGCCTATCAGCAGGGATATCAGTATGGAGACTGCGTGTACAGCTATCGACAGAATCATGGCGTTTTTACGTCCCACAGTCACGGGAATGGAATGCAGCCTGTTTTCCCTGTCGAAATCACAGTCGGGAAGAGCGTAAAGAATATCGAATCCGCCGACCCAGAAAAGCACCAGCGCGGAAAGCAGTACGGGAATCAGAGCAAATTCGCCCGTCAGCGCTATATATGCTCCGGCAGGCGCTATCGCCAGACCCGCTCCGAGCACAAAGTGGCAGAGTGAGGTGAAGCGTTTTGTATAGCTGTAGCCAAGTACCACCGCCAGAGCCACGAACGAGAGGCAGAAGGCAAGACTGTTGATGAATACGGTCGTCAGGCAAAACAGCGCGCCGTTCACGATTACAAATGCGAGCGCCGTTCCCGGACTTATTATCCCCGCCGGTATTTCCCGGTCTCTGGTACGCCGGTTTTTCCCGTCGTATTCACGGTCGATGTACCTGTTGAAACCCATCGCCGAATTGCGGGCAAAAACCATACACAGCAATACCAGCAAAAGCGTTTTCCATGGAAATTCGCTGATATCCGCTTCGTGCCACGCCCAGAAAAAGCCTGTCAGGGCAAAGGGCATTGCAAAAACCGTATGGGAAAACTTGACAAGGGAAAAGAAATGTTTTACCTTCCTTAATCCATTCATTCCTGTTTAAGTTTTATGACTTCGCTGCCGGCCAAAAGATATGCTCCCGTTCCATATACCTCCCAACTGTCGGCGGTAAAATTTTTGCGCGGATCGGCTCCGATGGGCTGTACCCAGCCTGCACGTCCCTCTTCGTTCACGCAGGCATTCAGGGCAATCCATGCCTTTTCCACAACAGGTTTATAGACCGTCCTGTCCAGCAGTTTATTGTTGATTCCCCATGCCAGGGCGTAGCAGAAAAATCCCGAACCGCTGACTTCTCCTCCCGGATACGAATCGGGGTCAAGCAGGCTCGCGCGCCATAAGCCGTCGGACTGCTGTATCGAAATGATTTTTTCCGCCATTTCCCTGTACAGCTGTTCATAGAACGGACGGGCGGGATAGTTTTTCGGAAGTTCCTTCAATATGCGCACCAGACCTCCCATGACCCAGCCGTTGCCGCGCGACCAGAAGATTTTCTTTCCGTTTGCTTCCAGACGGTCTTTCCCGTCGTTTTTAACTACATAATTCAGATCGCGGGCAAAAAGATGTTCTTCCTTATTGTACAGAAGATTGTAGCACTCCATGAAATACTCGTCGCTTTTTTTCAGATACACGTCGTTTTTCTCGCTGATGCCGAGCTTTACCAGAGTAGCGGGTCCCATAAACAGAGCGTCGCACCACCACCACTTGATGACTTCGATTCCCCTTACGGGATACGGATTTGCCAGAAACTTATCCACCGTATCGACGGTCGCCTGCAGCATTTCCCGTTTTTTCCCGATTCTGTAGAGGTCGATATAGGTCTGGCAGATGGCAATATCGTCGGCATGATACCATCTGTTGCCGGGCTGCCATTTCGTGGAATTGCCCATGTCCGTCAAAGCCCTGTACAGTTCTTTCGATTTAGTTGTTTCCCATGCGGCATACAGGCCTGCATAAAAGGCTCCGTTAGTCCAGTCATTCAGCGCATGTTTCGGATGCTGAAGCTGCCATTCCGCCGCTTTCTGCATTGCAGCCCTGATTGTTTTGGGCTTAAAGTATTCGCCCTTCTGTGCTGTTACGCCAGCAATAGCTGTGCCGGATAAAAGAACCAGCAGTACAGCTTTCACATAAAAATTCTTCACGTTTGTCATATTATTTATTTTAACCATTTTTCCTGTTTATACCATTTTATTGCCTCTTCGGTTCCCCTGTCGAGATCGTATGCGGCTTTAAAGCCGAAGTCCTCTTCGGTGGGTTTGGTCTCGCATTTCCAGTTCATTACTCTGAGGATTTTATACTTGTCCCTGTTCAGGGTTGGCGTTCGACCGAAGCATCCGCAAACAGCGTCCAGAAAACAGGAGATGAATTTCACCAGAAACAGGGGGACGCGTATCTTCAGCACATGTTTGCGTCCGAGATGCTTTTTCACTGTAGCCGCATATTCACTGTCGGTATATTCCCTGCCGTCGGAGACAAAATAGCCTTTCCGGACAATATCGCTTTTGCATGCCGCAAGCGCCAGCCAGGCCAGATCGCGCACATAGATGAATGTAAGATACTGGGTTTTGAAACCCATTGCCGGTACAATACCGTTTGACACTGTCCTGTTGAAAACAAAGTAATCCTTTTCCCTTGGACCGTACACTCCTGTCGGTCTCAGGAAAATGTAGGGGAAATCCAGCTGCGAGGCGATAAACTGCTCCGCCCTGAGTTTGCTTATTCCGTACAGAGTGTCGGGTTCGGGCTTGTCGGACAGCATTATCGGCTTTCCGGTTCCGGAATCGCCGGGACCCCAGGCTGACAGGCTGCTCATGTACACGAATTTCTCCGGAACAGAACCGGATTCGATCAGCGCTTCTACAAGGTTCCTTGTATATCCGAAGTTTATCCTGTCGAAATCGCTCATGCTCCTGCATTTCGTTACTCCCATTCCATGAATTACATAATCGAACTTGCCGATGCTGTTTTTCAGTTCCGACAACTGTTCCACAAGCGCCTTTTTATCGCTGTATTTAAGGTCGATAAACTTTATCCTTTCATCTTTGAGATACTGCCTGCTGCTTGTGCTTCTTATTCCGGCATACGTGTCGTATCCCTGTGCGAGAGCTTCTTCAACCATAAAGCTCCCTATAAATCCCGCTGCTCCCGTAATTAAAATCTTCATATATAATCAGTTTTATGAGTGTGTTCCATGTTGATTCA
>JAIRZR010000433.1 GCA_031267155.1 Prevotellaceae bacterium
TTTACATGCGGTTTCGTTCTGTTAAAATGTTCTTTTGCCATAATCTTAAATATCTTTATATTAATTTAGAATGTATATCCATCCTTATTTTTCACACTTTTATGAGCCGGTGCCGAGACTTGAACTCGGGACCTCTTCCTTACCAAGGAAGTGCTCTACCGCTGAGCTACACAGGCATCATTGTCTCGCTCTCCCCTAAGCACTTCAACTTCTTCTCTTTGAGCCTCTTGTCGGATTCGAACCAACGACCCCGAGATTACAAATCACGTACTCTGGCCAACTGAGCTAAAGAGGCGTTTTAAAAAAAAGCCGCCTCGTCATTGGGCGAAACGGCTGCAAATTTAGAAATTATTTTTGTATCTACAAAATTTCTCCGTTTTTTTTTGTTTTTTTTATTTCTCCCTGCTCTTTTCTTTGAATTTAAGCAACTGTTTCTCTAACGCATCTACCGCTAAATCAACACCTTCCTCAAATGTATCGCATACTTTTTCGGCAAAGCAATCTCCGCTTTTTATTTTAAGGCGTATGCTTACATCTTTGTTTTTAGTCGTTTCGGGTCTGACGATTTTAAGCACAATATCAGCCATCAAAATACCATCATAAAACTGTTCCAGTTTTGAAACTTTTTTTTCAATGAACGATTCTAATTTTTCCGTTGCATCGAAATGAATTGATTTAATCTTAATATCCATAAAAAATCCTCCTTATTTTTTTGCTCTCGGATGAGCGTTATACATTTTCTTCAATTCCTCGAATGTCACATGCGTATAGACCGACGTCGAAGCCAGACTGCTATGCCCCAACAGATTCTTGATAGCGCTTAACTTCGCGCCGTTATTCAGCATGCCGGTAGCAAAAGTATGCCTTAAAACATGCGGACTTCGCTTTGACAATGTCGGAATATCAGACAATTTCTTCCTCACAATATAATAAACGACAGCAGGCGAAACGGGCCTGCCGTCTTTACGGACAAAAAACGACGGGCTATTTGTCGCGACTTCCCTCCCTCGTACATTATTATAATATACAATCATCTCTTTAAGGCGTTCCGCAAAAGGTATCAAGCGTTGCTTGTTGCGTTTCCCCGTCACTTTAAGCAACATAGCATCCAAATCTACATCGACGTTTTTGATCCCGACAAGCTCCGAACAGCGAATACCCGTTTCGTACAACATTTCAACCATAAGCTTGTCGCGGACGTTTCCGAAACCGATATTGCCGTCCTCATCGTCAAGAACTCTCTCCATTTCTTTTTCCTTCACGAAATAAGGCAACGATTTCGCCTTTTTCGGACCTGAAAGAAATGCAAACGGATGTTTTTCAACAATCTTCCGGCGAATAAGATATTTAAAGAATGATTGTAATGCACTTAATTTACGATTAACCGAAGCGGGAGATAATGACTGACTGATCAGCGCCATCATCCACTGGCGAACGATATCGGAATCAATCCTTTCCAAATCAAAAGATTCCCCTTCCGAAATTTCTTTTTCACCAATAAATGAAACGAACTGTAATAAGTCATTCGTATATGCGATAAATGTATGAACAGAATAATTCCGCTCATACTGCAAATAATCTATAAACATACTCACATATCTCTTCACACTACATTCATTAAGATGCAACGAATATAGGCATTCTTTTTGGAAAAAACAAATAAAACGGTACTTTTTTCTTCCGATTAACTTTCGGCCTGCTGTAACTGCTTCACATAGATAGCATGAATACGCTGTTTTCTCTTTTTTACGGAGGGTTTGACAAAGGCTTGACGAGTCCTAAGCTCTTTAACAACTCCTGTTTTCTCAAACTTCCTTTTAAACTTTTTCAAGGCTCTTTCTATATTTTCGCCTTCTTTTAATGGAACTACGATCATAAATTAATTTCTAAATTATATTGTTTTTTGTATCATATTCTTATTTCGAGCCGCAAAATTACTGATTGTTTTTTTACCAACAAAATTTTTAGTCAATATTTTTTGCTAAATTTTTTCACAACAAGTATTCCATTCTTTTTATATATCTTTGCGCCCATAAATAACGGAAATACTACACTAAATATATGGCAATAATAAAATCTGTACGGGGTTATACTCCTGTTATCGGAGAAGAAACTTATTTGGCCGACAATGCGGCGATTATCGGTGATGTTGAAATAGGTAAAGGCTGCAGCATTTGGTTCGGAACCGTACTTCGGGGAGATGTAAACTCCATAAGAATAGGAAACGGCGTAAATATTCAGGACGGTTCCGTTTTGCATACATTATACGAGAAATCTACGATAGAAATCGGTGACGATGTCTCAATCGGCCACAACGTGACGATTCACGGCGCCAAAATATGCAACGGAGCGCTTATCGGAATGGGCGCTGTAGTGCTCGACCATGCGGTTATCGGTGAAGGAGCTATTATTGCGGCAGGTTCGGTCGTACTCAATAATACACAAGTCGAACCCGGATGCATCTATGCCGGCGTTCCGGCGAAATTCGTGAAAAAAGTAGATACCGAACAATCTAAAGAAATAAACCAGAAGATAGCGCGTAATTACCACATGTATGCGTCATGGTACAAATGATTCCCTATAACGCAAGAAAAGTACGCATAGTTGCAGGACTGGTAGCATTCTGCGTACTTTCCGTAAGTTTATGGCTGGCGTATCCGTTCAATTATTACATAAGGCGGGCGCTGGTTCATCTTATGCCCAAAATCGACCAATATCCTATTTTCGAAAACCGCATCGTAAAAACGGGAGATCCACAGCCATGGCCTCTCTCCGAATATTACAATAAACTTTCTATTCCCGACAAATATGTGAAAGAATTTGATGAATACGGCACGATAGCTTATGTGATCATTCAGAACGGAGAATTATTGTTCGAACAATACTGGGACGATTATTCGCCCCGGTCGCATAGTAACTCTTTCTCAATGGCTAAAAGCATTATTTCTTTTGCCATAGGATGCGCTATTGACGACGGGGTCATAAATCATATTGATCAGCCAGTCAGTGATTTTTTTCCGCAATTCGGCAGCTATAACGGAAAACAAATGACGATCCGACACTTGTTAACCATGAGTGCGGGCGTGGATTTTCAGGAAACGTATACATCCCTGTTCTCCCCTACTACACAATTATATTACGGCAATGATCTCGGGAAAATAATTTTCGGGATGAAACAGATCGAAGAACCAGGCGTGAATTTTGTTTACCAAAGCGGAGTGACCCAGTTATTGGCTTTCATTCTGGAAAAAGCGACCGGCGAGAATGTCAGTTCATACGTCTCCCGCAGGCTATGGATGCCGATACAGGCCGAAGAAAATGCGTTATGGTCGCTTGATCACAAAGACGGATCCGAAAAAGCATATTGCTGTTTCAACAGCAATGCACGCGATTTCGCTCGCCTGGGACAGTTAGTCCTGAATGAAGGCCAATGGAACGGAACGCAAATAGTATCGGAACAATACATAACGGATGCAACCACAGCCGACAGTAGCCTGATATTCAAAAAATACGAAGAAACAAACCGCCATTACGGATATCAATTCTGGGTACTTGAAAAAAACGGAATGAAGATACCTTACTTACGCGGAATCAAAGGGCAGTATGTTTTTATCATCCCGGAGAAAAAGGCAATCGTTGTCAGACTCGGACATAAGAGATCCGACCGGGAAACAGATGACCGACATTATCCGGCAGACGTAGATATTTGGCTGGATGCGGCTTTTGAGATGTTGGACGAGACGCCTAAGCATGCGCGTCTTATATTCGGAGGCGATCTGATGCAGCATATTCCTCAGGTTAATGCGGCAAAAGACAACAGCGGCGGATACGATTATACCGAATCATTCCGTTATGTAAAACCGATATTTGAACAGGCTGACCTGGCTTTTATAAACCTCGAAACCACTTTAACAACATCCGGATACTACACGGGATATCCCTTATTCCGTTCGCCGAAAGAAATTGTAAAAACGTTAAACGACATAGGTGTCGACGTCACCGTCATGGCAAATAACCACGTTTTCGACGGAGGTAAAAACGGCGTAATCACAACATTGAAGTTGCTTGATGCGGCAGGGATAAAGCACACGGGAGTATTCACCGACAGTCGCCTGTTCGTCCGGAATCATCCGCTGCTACTTCAAACAAAAGGCCTCACGTTCGCTCTGTTTAATTATACCTACGGGACGAACGGCCTTCCGACGCCGGAAGGTTTGAGTGTCAACCGCATCGATTCATTTACAATCGCACGTGATTTAGCCCTGACAGACCGTGCCGGAATTGATTGCATCATTGTTTTTTTTCATTGGGGATACGAATATTTTAGATATCCGAATGAAGAACAAAAAGCGCTTGCCGAACTATGTCACAGATACGGTGCGGAAATTGTCATCGGAAGCCACCCACACGTCATACAACCGATTATCGCTCATAAAAATACCTATACAGAAAGTTCCGGTGAAGAGATAGATTATACCGATCACGTAACCATCTATTCATTAGGGAATTTAGTATCCGGTCAACGCGACCGCTATCAGGATGGCGGTATAATTGTCGCATTGGACATAACGAAAGAGAGAAACAAACCTCTCACGATAAACGCTTCATACACGCCCGTCTGGGTACGACTTCCCAAATACAGCATACTACCACCTTCCGTTGCCGACACGATAACAATGTCAACTCCCGAACGTCACACATACGAACAGTTCATCAACGACACCAGGCAACTTCTCTCCCCGTATGCAAAATAGGCGGGCGTATTTCCATTCGCCATTTTTTCTGAAAACCGGTTTTGAATACCCGAATTTCTTTTCTCAAGAAAAGGATCCGCACACTGGTATGGTTTCAGTATGACTGTGCCTCCGCTTACTGCCGGTTAGTCTGTTTGAATACATTTGCAGCAAAACATCGACTTTACCAGTTATCCTGAATGGTAATGGTCAGCATACGCCTGCCGGAAAACGGAATAAAAGTGTCGAAAAGGGACAATCCATAGTCATTACCCAGATAGTCGGATATAAAATTACCGTTATTGCTGAAGTTAACATAAGAACCTGTCGTATCCACATTGTCTAACGCTGCCCGCACATATACCGTACCACCCGTATCCGCTATCCGTGCATAAATGTTCAGGTATATATTATAGATACTTGTTCCTGCGGGCACAGACACATTGATGCCGTTGTTGGGAGAACCCGCAGAACTTCCGGATGGTATGCCGCCCGGCTCCGAGGATATAAACGATGTAGTATAGGTATTACTTTCCAATTTCCCTATCAGTTCAATGCCTACATTATACAAATCGTATGACGAATTGTTATTAATCACAAAATCAATACCCGAATTGACTGGCACAGGAGGTTCACCATCGGATTGATTGTCCTGCATAATGCCTTCATCAATGTATTCAAGCACCTTACGGATTTTTGTTTCGAGTTTTGCCTTGTTTTTTTCAACCGATCTTCGCCAGACAAAAGTGTAGCGGTTTGCTCGCGAGTCCAGTTTGATACCGTCAATGTAAGCCACATCCAAACTCAACCGACCCATTTCCGCCAGCATCACAACAACCTGTGTAAATATATCATTGACGGCATCTTTCAAATGTTCTGAACGGAAACGGTTCACCGTGTTGTGGTCGGGTTCCAGTCCGCCTACCAGCCACATAAAAGTTATTCTGTCTTTTACCGCATCCTCAATTTTGCGGCAGGAATAAATGTTGCTCAGACAGGCAAAAGCACGACTTTGAGCATCACTCGCGGCGGATAGGCGCTCGTTCCGTCGCTTTTGTATATATCAGCAACTCTGCTAATATCAAGATTATAAACAATTTAATTGACATGCCGAACGCGTGAATCCTGTGAAATTTTGCTGTCCAAACTCACAGGAAACAGCGTTGCCTGACCTTAATTATATGCCTTAAAGACAACTTTCACACATCTTTATATCTTTGGTTATCAGACACAAAAACACAAAATTATCTACAAACAATCAATATGTTTTTAGAAAAAAAGGAAGATTGGCTCAAAATACTTTTGAGACAGCCCATTTTTTTACATTAACATATCCGAATCATCTCACTGTATATTTAATTTTACGATATTAAAATCTTCCTCTATAAGAACAACGGCATATAATAAATTGTCATTGACGGCTGTAATTAAATAAGTATCCCGGTCAACCTTTATTTTTTTCACGGGAGCTCCTGTCCAGTCGAAAACCCATATATCATTTTCGGATTCGGAAGTTCGATTTTTGGCGTATTCGAATAACACATAGATATATTGATCCGTGGAAGTAACGTCGATTGCTCCGATAGACGTATCCTCCGTTTCGTTCGCATATAGGATTTCGCCCGTAGAAAACTTATAATCATACCCGTCCAGTTGGATGCGCCCGGATACATAAATAGAATCCGAATAATCGACGATCTCCAATACATGATGACTCAGACAAGCTATTTTTTTCATATTCCTGTTGTTTTCAAACCGTACTTGATGAAACATGGCTTTTGCATCGTTCGGCATATCATCTTCTCCCGCTAAAAAATCGGGAAAGCTCCCTAATTCCTTTTCTATTTCTCCTTTAGCATTTAGAATAGCGTATCTTCCCCATTCAAAATAGCCAGCTGCTAAATAACGACTGTTCCGAATATGTACGAGCTGGGATACTTGCGTTGGCACTTGAAATAAAAAATTATTTTTTTCATGTATATTGAAACTGTCTTTAAAAGAATAATAGCTTAATTGAAATTTACCTTTATCAAATGTCAATAAGGTATCATCTGCCATAATGGATATTATTAGGGGCGGTAATGCTTCATTAGGCCCTATGCCTTTGGGAACTATTTTAGTGATAACCTTATTTTCATTCAAATCGAATACGGTTACAAGCGTATCGGAACGGCTGTCGTAGATAAATAATTTATTTTGAACGCTAATAAGTTTAGCTGGCTTACCTAAAAATGGAGTGTTTTCTACAGGTACGCTGGAAACGCTTCCCTCACTTTCAAACACAGGCAATTTGCTGTTTGTACAAGTAGCAAGAAGAAAGACAAGAACAAAAATTGTTGTGAATAATATATAATATTTTTTTTCATCGTCTTGATTTTTTTATAGACTATAGATGTAGGAGGTTATCTCAAAAATATTTTAATGCCAATTTATTCTGATATCATTATTTGAAATTGATTGCAAATTTTGATCAGCAATGACAAATAGATGATTTTTGAGACACCTCTCTATAACCATAAATGCACTACATAGTAGTTGGTTCATCTTTGTAAAAAATATGAACTGCACCGGGTGTTGTTGTTATTCGTACACATTCAACCTCAGTTCCCGGACAATTGTAAGAAGGAGTTCCTTCATCTGCCAGCGCTTCCACATTGGCAAGCGAAAGATCCGACAAATCGCTCTTTTGCGAATTATAGTTCATATTCAAAGCACTAACTGCCGAAATTGATAATACGGCAGACACAATTAAAATGTTTTTTTCATCTTTTTTAAAATTAATTGTTAATAAATAAGTTGATTGTTGATTGAGTATATCTTTTCAATAACTCAAACCGCATGTATTTTAACTTTATTTTATATTTTTAACCTCCTTTCTTTTAATGATTCATACTGATTTTGAAATTCGATGCAAAAATAATACTTAATTAAATCGGAGGTGTACTTATAATATATGTTATACAACATAAAATGCCTGTATTTGCGAATTTTGTGTTGCATAATATATAATTTGTGACTTTTTCACCTGCTATACTGCATGCAAGCTAAAATTACGGGATGAAAACAGATACAGAATCGAGTGAACTGCCCTGCCGGTTAACCGGCAGGGAGAGCCTCCGCTCGGCGTAGCGTCTTCGCCATAGCCGTCAGGTTAAGGGGATAAAAGACAGACATTCAATGGGAAAGCATGTTAATAAAATTCCGGTCATGCACTGTGCCGGATTGTTGTGTGTAAAATTATCTTCCGTCCGGAACGAATTCTCCACCTTTTCCCAGCTTCTTCATTTTGGGGAAAAGACTTTCGTCTTCCGGAAGCACCAGTTCCGGAAGACGAAAATGAGAAAAAATTTTATTATCACAAAAGAATGTTCGATCTTATTTTTTTTCATTGTTAATATATTACAATAATGTATGATTTTTAACCCCGTGTCGCTATAAAACCGGGGGGGGGGATTCGTACCTTGCCCATGTTAAAGAACTTTTGAGTTTTTATTATGCGGGGTCGTTTACGCACGAAAAAACGCCTCGCTTTTTTTATTCTCACTTGTCACAAAGATACGGTTTATTTTTCTGATTTACAAATAAATATATACAACATTTCAGACGAAAACAGTTTGTTTTTTTCCTTTGAGCCGGTGATCTTCCGAGAGTTTAACCTGCAAATAAAAAGCCGCTTGCAGGCGCTTCTGTCGCGAATCCTGAAACAGGCTGAAAACCTCACGGAAGAGGCTGCTTAATGTTTTCATTGTTTTTGTCGGGTTAAGCATCCGGATTTTATCCGATTCCCGACCTGCCAAAATCCCCTGAAGCGTGTGGATGATCTGTAAATTGATAATTATCAGCAACAGTTTGGTATAAAGCAGGACAATATAGCGATGCTCTTTCATTCGCCGGAAGCTGTCGAGATTAAAAAACCGGTTTCCATATCTTAAAATTTAACCCGATTTGCCACCGCAAGCGGTAAAGCGGCAGAAATTCTTTGCCGGATAACACACTTTCTTCGGCATTGGTTATATTAAATTAACGTAAGTTCGATATAATATCAGAAGAGACAAAGTTGTTTTTCATCGATAAGTTCAACTTTGATGGTCGGCTTTTTAGGTAAGAAGCTATATGCCAGA
>JAIRZR010000439.1 GCA_031267155.1 Prevotellaceae bacterium
CCTTTATAACTTATAAATTCAATTGGGAAAACAAACCAACTATTGAAAAAATTAAACCAATAGAAATTCCTGTTCCAATCAATTCAAAAGGTGAGTTCGATGTGTCCATTCAAAAAGAAATTGCCGAAAAATACAAGAAGATAGAAGATATTAAACAAAGTATATCATTAGAACTTGATAAAATCTCAAAAATTGAAATAGATTTTGAGTAAAATCTCTCAATAACAGTCAGGGGCGCAAGGATGAAAATTTAGTGTCGTCATGTTATTAATCCGCCATCAGACCCTATAAGCATCAGCAAGAGTATCGTGAAGGCGTCCCTGTAATACAGTGGATCGGCAGAAACAGATACATGCAGAATAAACCCGAACGGCATTCGCCTGTTCGGGCTTATTAGTTTCAATAATCAAAATGAATTGCCGGATTGAAGTTTTCAGTCCGTTATTCTACCCATTTAACCCACTTGATTTCATTTTCATATCCGGACTTCACGATAGTTTCTATGAACTGCATCCCTCTGAGTCCATCGCTAACCGTCGGAAAATCCAGCCATTCGGGCTTAGGCTCTTCGCCTGCAATTTTTGCCTGGACAGTGTAGGCGAAATTACGGTAAATGTTGGCAAAGGCTTCGATAAATCCTTCCGGATGACCTGCCGGAGTACGCGTGTAGTACAGCGCTTCCGGAGTGAGGAAAGTATTACCGCCTACGGAATATATTTCCGAAGGTTTGCTGCCCCATTTAACTATCAGAGTATTCGGATTTTCCTGTGCCCATTCGATACCGCCTTCTTCTCCGTACACACGGATTTTGATTGCGTTGGCGTCTCCTACGGCTACCTGGCTTGCAATAAGCACTCCTGTCGCTCCATTGTCGTACCTCAGCAAAGCGGCGCCGTCGTCGTCTATCGGACGTCCCGGTACAAAAGCTTTTATTTCAGCACACAGTTCGGTTACTTTCAATCCGCTTATATATTCCGACAGATGCCATGCATGAGTGCCGATGTCTCCCATTCCGCCGGCTTTGCCCGAACGTTTGGGATCTGTACGCCATCCTGCATTGTTTCCGCTTTCAAGCTCGATCCGTTTCGAAAGCCATCCCTGCGGATATTCGACATAGATTTTCCGGATTTTTCCAAAATCACCTCTTGCAAAGCGGGCTTTTGCTTCCTTTACAGCAGGATAAGCCGAATATACATGAGTGAGAGCCAGAACCAATCCGGTTTCGTCAACTTTAGCTTTCAATTTCTTCGCTTCCTCGAGGCTGAAAGTCATTGGTTTGTCTAATACGACATGAAACCCGTTTTCCAGAGCAAGAATTGCAGGACCGTAATGTTCAACATTTGGCGTTACAATCGCAACAAAATCCATCCGTTCACATTCCGGCAACTGCGCTTCTTTCTCAATCATTTCCTGATATGTACTATATATCCTGTCTTCAGGAAGATAATACGATTTTCCCGAATCCAGGGATATCTCAGGATTTCTACTGAAACAACCGCATACCAGTTCGATTTGGTTGTCCAAAAAAGCCGCCATACGGTGTATAGCGCCTATAAAGGCGTTGTTTCCTCCGCCTACCATTCCCATTCTTAACTTTCTTTTCATAAAATATTTCATCTATTAAATAAGTAAACAAAAATTAATATGCGGCAAAATTACAAAAAAAATTTAATCCGCATACATCCGGATAAAAAATGTGATAAAAATAAATATCCCCTCCATGTGTTACAAGCTGATTATTACTGTTTTTTCAAATATGTGCCGGAAAGAAAACTGTTTTATAAACCCGTTCGAATGACAGATATTTTGATTAAAAAACTCAAATATTCCTGTTGTGACTCCTATTTTATTGAGCAAATTCCCGTCTGTCCAATCGCTTCGCTTCATTGGTTTGAACACTATTTTTTATTCCAAAGTATGACAAAAGATAACGGGAACGAAATTGTATCTCTAAAAGATACAAAATGAAAAAATCTGAAATTATATCCTGGCAGTCAACAGTTCTGCCGTTGAAGATTCGAAAAAGAAAAATACCGAATCGGCAATCCGAATAAGATAATCATACGCTATTGACTTGTCCACATCCTTAATTTCCATACCTGTCTGTTTCAAAAAATGGATTGCGTATGCCAGAGCGCTGAAGATTATTATCACCTTGACTGCTCCGAAAAGCATTCCAAACAGTCTGTTTATCCAGTTCAGCATAGCCATTTTCAGCATTTTGCCCAAAAGCACGGCGAGCCACAGGACAAGCGCGTAAATTATTGAGGCCAGGATAACAAACACGACAATCTTCATCACCTCGGCATCGACATTGAAGTGACCGCGCCACCATTCGGTCAGTCCCAAAGACAGTTTGTATGCGCAGTAAGTACCGATCAAAATCCCCGCCAGGCCAAGCAGTTGCCGTGCGAATCCTTTCATGAAGCCACTGATTACGGATATGGCAAGCGCGAGTAGAAAAACGAGGTCGAAAACGGAATAACTCTCCGGATTAATCAAAAATATATATAACCTCATTACTGCGTTTCATATAGTAATTCTCGCGTGCATATTTTTCGACAGTGTCCCTGTTGTCTTTATATTTCAGCCGCTGTTCCAGTTCCAGTGTCTTTTTTTTCAAAGATTCTGTTTCCTCGAGGATATTTTTATTCTTTGCCTTCTGGTTCATCCATTTGGGAATGCTGATTTCGTCAAAAAACATCACCCATACCATGAATATCACCACCGTGACTGTACCCTTGCTTTTGCAGAATTTCAAGAACTTTCTACCCATTCCTTAATTATTCAGAATGTCCAGCAATTCGTCGAATTTTGGAGTAAGGATTATTTCCGTTCGCCTGTTTTTCTGTTTACCCTCGTTTGTTTCGTTCGTATCCAGCGGAACAAACTCACCGCGACCGGCGGCAGTTATTCTCTTCGGGTCGATGGTCGTGTTTTTCAGAAGCGTACGCACAACGGTTGTCGCTCTTTTGACGCTCAAATCCCAGTTGTCGATCAAAGCTCCCGTTCCCGAATATTTTACATTGTCGGTATGTCCCTCGACGACTATGTTGATATCCGTATTCTGTTCCAGTATTTTGCTGACTTCCGCCAGGGCTTCCAGTCCGGGCTTTTCGATGTCCCATTTTCCGGACTTGAACAGCAGTTTTTCATCGACAGAGACATATACCTTGCCGTTTTTCTGGACAACCGACAGTCCCTTGCCTTCGAAGCCAACCAGAGCATCCGCGACTTTCTGCTTGAGCATGGTAAGAGCTTCAGCCTGTTTTTCCATGGCTGCCTGCAGTTCCATGTACCTTTTGTTCTTTTCCCTCAACTCGTCTTCCTTCTGCTGCAGGGATTCTTCGCTTTGCTGAATTTTTCTCAGCAGTTCCTGCATCTCCTTTTGCGAGGTAGTCGAGAGATTTTTCTGCACGGTCTGCAGGTCTTCGTACTGTTTTTTCATAGTCCTGCTCTGTTCTCTCAACGCGTCCGCCTCACTGTTCAGCTTGGCGATTTCGTCGGTCAGTTGTTTGAGTTTGCCTGTCTGCTCATTCGATTTTACGTTCAGATTCTCATAGTTGTTTTTCAGTTTGTTATAACTTGATTCCAGTTCTTTATATTTTTTAGACGTCACACACGAGGTGAAAGCTAAAAGGCAGGAGACAATTAAAATACTTATTCTTTTCATTTTCTTTACTTTTATAACAGTTAAAAATTTTGCCTCAAATTTACGTCAAATTTTGGAACTGATAAAAAATAATTACGGATATTGAAAAAACATCTGCATTTACAGTGAGTTATAGAAATAAATTCTACCTTTGCACCCTGATTTTTATATTATATATTTTGAGAAAATGGAGAGAAAACGGATAAAAACAGTATTGCTTGCCTTGTTTATATGCTACGGCGCAGGCGTGCAGGCTCAGACCGAAACCGAAGGCAAACGGTATAT
>JAIRZR010000026.1 GCA_031267155.1 Prevotellaceae bacterium
CCGGCTATCATATTCCGCTGTTTTGAAATACCTTCAATCCTGTTTTCCGCATAAAATGAACGGAACAGTTTTAATTCTTTGTATTTCTGCTCCTTTTCCCGTGTCAGTATCATGCTTCCATCCATCATGGCATACAGTGGCGATCCTGGATTTTCCTGTTTTGATTCACATTTGAACGGCATCTTTAACTGTGATTTTTCACAAATTTTATGCCAGTCGACAGAATCCATGCTTCCTCCATAATGATGGCATATTCTTTCTATCTGTTTGGCATTGCACGGTATATGACACAGGGTCTGCAACTCTTCTTCCGCTTCTGCAAATACCAGCCTGGAACCCGGTCTGCACATCTGAAACTGAACATAAGCACTTATCCCGAATCCTGAAGGAGACACTGCCAGAGGATGACTTTTGCGAAGAGTTATTTTTCCAAAACCGGTTAACAGTTCCATTCTGTCATTTTGGGAACATATTCCTCTCCACATACTGTCTGATAAATATCATGCTCAAAATAACAGAATTCTTCCCGCATCTTTTTCTCAAATTCATAACTGTCAGTGTCTTCGCCAATATGAAGATACTTATTTGTAATTCTGTTCTTAAATTCCTCGAATAGAAAATCAATCTTTTCTTTTCTTTTTTCTATCTTTGCACTATTCATTTTATAAAGGTTATATGTGTTTTATTTCTTTTTGCAAACATATAACCTTTTTTTCATTCCTGTTGCTATTCTTTGATTGAGAAGGTGTTTATATGTGTTTTTTACTAATAGGGATTTTTGTCGTACACCCTTTGAAAAACGTTATAATATATTTTATCATCCACCACGTTGATGTAGAAATTCAATTGTCCGGCATATTCCGGTTTAAAAGGCGTGGCTTTCAATTCCACAACAACGTATGCGTGCAGCTTGATATTGTACAAAAATCAAATCGGCGTAAAAATCCCCGTCGCCTATCTGAAAGTGTTTTTGACGGGCGACAAACGCAAAACCCATTCCCATTTCCAAAAGATATTGGGTAACGTGATGTACCAGCTGTTCTTCTATATCGCGTTCATCCGCATGTTCTTTGACCCCTGCAAGGTCAAAAATATAAGGGTCTTTCAGCAGGTAATTGGCTAAATCGCTTTGCGGTTTTGGAAGTGTAGCCGTGAAATTGTTTACCTTCTGCTTTTCGATTTGCTACTGAAATAAACCGCTTTCAATCTGTAGACCAAGAATAGTGCTGCTCCATCCAAATTCGAGTGTTTGTTTTATGTACCAGTATCTGATTCCCAAAGGTAGTTTGCTGTTCATTAATATCATGTGGCTTGCCCAATTAATTCTGGAAATAGCGGAGCAAATAAAACTATTCTCAATTTGGGCAACAGGCTGTTGCGTAATTGCAACTAATGTTTCCATGATATTTCCAAATTGCGCAGCAGGTTGCTGCGTGATTATAATACCTTCTGAATTAACAGTCTGTATTTGCGCAAGAGCCTCTTGCGTAAATGTATTATCTTCTGAATTAACAGACTATATTTGCGCAGGAAGTTCCTGCGTAATTTCATATTCATTCAAATCCTTTGCTATAGATAAAACTTTTGAGACATCAGGTATTTCCAATTCCTTATCGGCGACAGTTAATTTATTCACAATATCTAAAGAATACAGTTTGGCGAACTGGCACATATATTTTAAATTTCTGGGAGAATAGCCTTTCTTTTCGGGATATTTATCACGGATAGCTTTCGATATCTTTTCAATAACCTTACCTCCCCAGCCCAGTCTTTTCTGGTTAAACAAAATAAAATGTCCGATTTTCCAGTAGTGCAAAAGCATTTGTACATTGGCTGCGGAAATGAGCTTTACCTGTGCCTGCTCTATTTCCGAACCTGTTGCATGTATAAAATCGTTGAAATCTTTCTGTTGCATCTTATTATCCGATTTAATCATATAATTTTTTTGTGTAAAGATATTCATAACAGTCCGAAAATTACAGGGGGCGCAGGGCGTTCAGAATGAATTGCACATTGCTTTCACGCCGTTCCTGTATATACATTTCCTTCATTTTATCATCCGCGCCGGGAAGAATATTTTCCATGATGGACGTCATAAAGATGAAGGTGGAAACATTCATCGAAATGATGTTCATCGCCAAATCCCGAATTTTGACGGGGCGAACAGTTCCTCCGGCGATTTCTTCGTTCAGCGCCGGCTCCATCCGTTCGAAAATCTCTGTGAGTTTGGGGCGTACTATGTCAAGAAGCAGATCGAGATTTTCCTTTTTCGACACGATTTCATTCAGTACGAAGAGTGGCAGTTTCGGATTCCGGGCAACAAAGTCGAACTGACATTCCACCACGAGACGTATCATATCGAAAAAGGACAGATGCTGCCTGCCGATTTCTTCAAAGATCTGTGACAGCGACTGTACTTTCTGCCGGAAAATCATCTGGAAAAGGTTTTCCTTTTTCCTGAAATAATAGTGCAGCATGGAATGGCTTACGCCCGCTCTCTGTGCAATAGCCATCATCTTGGCATTCCCGAATCCCTTGTCCAGAAATTCCGCTTCAGCAGCCTCAAGAATAATCTGCTCCGTACTTATATCGTTATTGTTCATAAATATACTTACCTGTTAGACAAAATTGTCGATGCAAAGGTAGGAATTGTTTTTGAATGACAAAATTATTTATCATCTGTTTTTCCGTTTTAAGATTAAATACTGGATTTTACCATACAAAGTATCCGTATCCGGTTTGTTTCCCGACGCGCCTACTCTGTTACCGTGTTCTGAATTTTCTTTATCGCAAGGCTCATTGTGTCGTCCAGTTTTATTGCAATTATTTGGGCTTACATTAATATGCTTATTACAAAATATATAAACATGGAAATGCAGTGTGAAACCGATTGGATGTATCAGAAAAATTTGGAGGTTATGAAAAAAGCAGTACCTTTGCACCGCTTTTTTTGGATTCAGTAGCTCAGCAGGTAGAGCACATCCCTTTTAAGGATGGGGTCCTGGGTTCGAACCCCAGCTGGATCACGAAGATAAAATCATTATGAAGATAACAGCTCACGAAATCGAATTATTAGTTCCTAATGCTGCTGTTGCTAAGAACGGCAGGGATTTGGCAGCTAAAAACAAGCTTTTCAATCTGAAGATGTCGGAAGACGGTTCCCTGATTTGGGGAGAATGTTCCGGAAGCGGCGCCAGTCCATATTTCTGTTCCGTTGACTATATTGACGAAAGCAAGCCCGTCTTCCGCTGCAACTGTCCCAGCAGGCAGTTCCCGTGCAAGCACAGTACCGGATTGCTGTATGCTTTCGAAAAGCAGCTGCCGTTTGCCGTAGCCGAAATACCGGAGGAAATTGCAGGCAAACGGGCAAAAATCCAGAAACGTACCGACAGTAAGGAACAGGAAAGCTCCGGCACAAAGGAAAAAGCAGGCGTACAGGCGGAAAAGCCTCAAAATACAAAAAGCATTATTAAAAAGGCGGATACACAACTGTCCGGAATCGAAATCGCTAAGAAACTGCTGAATAATATTGTCCAGATGGGACTGTCGGGAATTGACGCCACCGTCAGAAGAACTCTCGACGAACGGATCAGGGAACTCGGAAACTACCATATCGAAGGCATTCAGCTTGCCTTCACCAATCTGCTTGTCGAATTGAGTTATGTGGAAAATGACGAATACACGAATGTTATCGACCAGTTGAACTACATCTCGGCGCTCCTGAAAAAGAGCGGGGAATATTTTGCTGCAAAAAAGCAAAACCCGGAAGCGGATCCCGAACTCTCATCCTCAATCGAGGAACAGACAGGATATGTGTGGAAACTCGCCGGCTTGAAGAAATACGGCATGTATGAGGAAAATGCGGAAATAATTCAGCTGTCATACAACACTTACGACAATACCGCGCGAAAGGCGTTTATCGACGAGGGTTACTGGTTCAATCTTAAGACCGGACGAATATACCGGTCAAAAAACTACAGACCGTACAAGGCTCTCAGGTATATAAAGGAAGAAAATTCATGTTTCGAGGTACTGCAGATTCCGGAGCTGTTCATATATCCCGGAGACGTCAATCCGCGCGTGCGCTGGGAATCCATGAAACTGAGGCTTGCCACGGACGCTGACCGTGTCAGAGTAATCGACGGGGCATCGTCCGATTATGCCGAAGTGGTGAAGACGGCAAAATCCACTATCAAAAACCCGCTGATGGAAAAAAATCCCGTCGTACTTCTGAAACTGAACAGGGCATATCCCGCCGGAGAACATATCGTGCTGGAAGACGCGCAGGGAAACAGGCTAACACTTACCGATCTGCCCGCACAGCAGATACATACCGAAACGATTCTAAAGTCGATATTGCCCGGAAGATGCGAAGACGCCGCTCTCGCGGCAATGATTAACAACGACCTCAAAACGGGGATATTTTCCGTAACGGCTCTGTCATTAATTATTCCCGGCAAGATAATCCGCTTGCTGTATTGAGATGGATAAATAGAAACACAGTCGTTTGAAATCTTGAGCAGAATTTTCAGGATTAGCAAGATTAACAGGATTGCTTGCACGTCCTTTGATTATTTTTCTATCGGGCATCGCCGGTCGGAGATCGGGTTAACGCCATTATTTCGGTCCGCAAGCCACAGAAGTCAGCTTACCTTACAGGGATTTGCCTCTAATCAATTACCAACTGCAATGTTGCATCCGTCCGTTTTTTTGCAAAAGTAAGCGTTTTATCGGTGTATATTCAGATTTAATTCGGTTTATGCTTTATGCAATAAATAAGCATTTCTAATGAACTTGTTTTTACGAAAAATATAGTTGTAATAAAATGATATACTGTTGTTTTCAATGATTTTTATTTTCTCTTAGATGGAAATAAATTTTCTCCCCGATGGAAATAAATTTTCTCCCCAATAGAAATAAATTTTCTCCCTGATAGAAATTTTCCTCCAAAATGTCGGCAAAAACTCAATGGCAAAACCAAGCTTGATCTTGAGTGAAACCGAACGTGGTTTTGAATAAATGGTTTTGG
>JAIRZR010000030.1 GCA_031267155.1 Prevotellaceae bacterium
ATCGGGGAGAAAATTTATTTCCATCTAAGAGAAAATAAAAATCATTGAAAACAACAGTATATCATTTTATTACAACTATATTTTTCGTAAAAACAAGTTCATTAGAAACGCTTATTTATTACATAAACCGAATTTCATTTTAACAGGCAGGATATTGGACATCCATTCCAATAGCATGGCACAATATATAAAAATATACGAAGAAAACAGAATTGAAGGACTTTATCAAACCCGTTATCAGCACAAAGGCAGTCAATTGGAATCATGTAAAGATTCAATCATTGCATAATCCGTTTATAAAAATATACGGCAAGCAGCCATGCTACAATTAAGAATCCACCAAGAAAACCGCCAAGTATTATTCCTTTGATTTTTCCGAAACTCTGTACTCCCAAGGGCATTATTGGAGCATCGATAACCTGTACCAAAGGTGTTTGTTGTGCCAAATCCAATTTCAGTATCTCTACATTTTTTGCAAGTTCGGAATAAGTCGTTCCGGTTCGTTGTATTGTTGTCTGGATTTTTTGCTGCTCAACCCTCCCAATCTGTCTGGAAGGATTCATATTTTGGTCAAAATATGTTGCCTGATCTTCCAGGGCTTTTTCATATTCCCGTCTTACGGAATCCGCCCGCATTTCCATCATTTCCAGATTAATCCTGGTATTCTTGATTTTAGTCTGTATATAAAACTCGCTTACAATGTCGATTAGTGTTTCCGTAAAAAGTTTGGCAAACGATTCATCAGGATTAGTAAAAACAATTTGTATGATATCTATATCCTCTCTTTGTCTGCTGATAGATAATTTTTTGTTTGTGATTCCATTTCCTAAAACATAGAGCAAACTGTCCTGTTTACGGCTGAAATTTGCCCGATTCAATCCTAATGGGAAAGTTATTACTTCTTCCGGTTCTTCCCCGTCTTCCGGAGGATTCAATTCTCTGTAATAGTCGATTAAGCGGCATTGCTTTCCATTGATATTAAGTTCGTTCAACAGTGTGCGTTCAATCAAATTGCGGGATTGCAGCAATTCTATCATATTGTTTCCTGAAAAAACTCCTCCTCCTCCCGACGAACCGACATTGAATCCGAATTGTCCTGCCAAAGCAGACAAGCCTCCTCCGGATGAACCTTTTTCAATGACCGAAAAAGAAAGTTCTGCTACATATTCGGGTGTTTTGGAAATGGCATATACCAGTCCCAGGGAAGCGCTTAACACTCCGGCTATTACAATAGTTATCCATTTTGAAAGGAGATATTTCCATATCTCTTTTATTTTCAGAATCAAATCTTTCAAAGATATTTCATCGTTATTCTGTACTTGATGAGTTCCGTTTTCTTTAGTTGCCATAAATAAAAATAATTGTTTTCTATCTAAATAAACTGATTATCAATGCTGCCACAGTAACAAGTGAAGAAGTAAGCGCTACTGTCTCGCCTATCGACATACGGTTGCCTTCGCTTTTTGGTTTTTCCGGTACATGAATCTTTGCACCCGGTTTAATCTCCGGATAATTGCGGAAAAACAATACACGCCTTGTAGCCTGTGACTCTCCATTGGCATAAATGACAAACGATTTCCGTTTTAATGCGTTCGGAGAAAAACCTCCCGAACGATTGATATAATACATAAAAGACTGGTTTTTACTGTATCTGACAAGGGAAGGTAACAGCACCTTACCCTGTACCTGTACTGTCTGTAACTCTTTGGGAATACTGATAATATCCCCGTTTTCCAGGTATAAATCCAATTCGGAACCCGGTTTTTTCAAAATTTCACCAAGTTTTATGCCTACAATACTCTCTTTTTGAAAAAAATCTACTGAATCTATTAACTTGTCGGAAGTATTTTTTAGTATATTCTGTTCTATTTTTTCTCTGGCAATAGTAGTTGCTATTTTTCGTATCATAAATGCGCCTTCCGGATAAGCATACATTCTTAATCCTCCGGCTTTCTTTATCACATCCGATATCCTTTCCTGATTCGAGGTAAGTGCATAATTTCCGGGATAAAGAACTTCTCCTTCAAGCATAACTTTCTTAATGTCAGTATATCCGGAAAGAGGTCTGATGATAGCAATATCGTGAGGCTCCAGACTAAAATCCAATCCGTCAAGATTCTTATCGACAGTGAAAGTATGCTGTTTCGCTATCTGTTTACCTGCTTTTAAAACATCCGGATCTGTTTCCAGCCTGTATATTTCGATATTTCTCAGTTCGGCATTGTCTTTGACGCCTCCGGCAGCGAAAATCAAATCCTGTAAGGTTATATTTTCGTGATAGTCATGCTCGCCGGGGTTTTTCACCTCTCCAAAAATGGATACTTTTTTCACTTCCTGCATTTCTATGGCAGATGCAATCGTTATTATATCCTCCTTTTTAAGAGGGAAATCCGATTCTCCCGAAATCACGGCATTTACGTTGAAAGACAGTATTTCCGTTTCCTTATTGTCTTTTTCGCGAACAACAGTTCCCCTGTGGAGAAATGCATCTTCCTTTAAACCATCCGCCTTTTCTATCAACTGCTTTATTGTCATATCTCCGGATAAGGCATACGTTCCGGGACGGAAAACCGCTCCCTTTATTTGCACTCTGTTTTCGAAACGGTCAAGCAAGGCATTTACCTCAAACACATCTCCATCTTCTACCGTAAAAGAGCTAAAATTATTGAAGGCAAGGTCTTCCACCCTCTTTTCTTTTTCCGTATTCCGGTAAACAGCAATTTTGTCCCTGTATGCATTAGTGGTAAATCCTCCGGCATAATTCACTATCTTCTGGAAAGATTCTCCGTCGACTGCTTCAAAATATCCGGTGTTTTTGAATTCGCCCTTTAATTCGATTCTCTTCTTATACGGCTCAATTTTAAGCACGTCCTGATCATGAAGCTGTATATTGTTCTTTATTTCTCCAGTCAGGAGAAAATCATAAACATCGACAAGAGCTATAGTTTTATTGTTCCTTATTACTTTAATTTCTCTGAACGAGCCGTTTCTGTTTGGACCTCCGCAAGCGTTCAAAGTATTGAAAACAGAAGAAACAGAAGGCACGTCGTATGTTCCCGGTCTAAAAGCCTCGCCTACAACAATAACCTTTATACTGCGAATATTTCCCAAAGTAACGCTCACAAAAGTTTTATCGGAGTTAATATTGTTATAAAGCGAAGTCAGTTTATTTGTAATCAGCTTTTTTGCCTGCTCAATTGTCAGTCCGCTAACATGAACTAGCCCTAAGCCGCTTATATATATTGATCCTTCGGGAGAAATAGTCACGCGATAATTGTTTTCGTTAAATCCAAATACATTGATTATCAATTCGTCGTCGGGGCCAAGCAGATAGTTTTCAGGAGTAGGAAGTCTGAGATTCGGCTCGAATGTCAGATTTGAAGTGTTGAACAGCGAGGAGCCGTATATTCTTGTCCCGTCATTGGATTCAACACTATAAAGATCTGCTTCATATTTGGCATTTTGCGAAATGGATGCCGAGGAAACATAATCCTGACGCTTTTCCGAAGCAGTCAGGCTTTCAATTCGTGCTTTCAGTTTCTTCCATTCTTCGGGAGACATGCCGCTTTGTGGCGCCTGTTCCTCCAGTTGTTCCAAAGTATAACCGTCTTTTGTTACCTGATCTACGAAATTTCTAATCTGATCATCGGACAGATTATCTACTTTGATAGATTTAATTTCCTGAAATCCGATATTCTGGCAGTACAGGTTGCCGTTTATAAAAAGACAAAAGAGTATAAATAAAATTTTTTTCATTATAAATCAGTAACCGTTATATTTTTAAATTGAATATCCCTGCCTTCGCTTTGCAACCCTATATATCCGGATTTCACTTTGCTGCTTGCAGCATTCTGATGTATTCCGTTGATAAACACATTTATTACACCGTCCTGAACAAATATGTTTGCATGATTCCATTCTCCCACAGGTTTTTCGCTCGACGGATTAGTCTTTTTCAGCACGGGAAAGTCGGGCCGTCCTTCCGGAGGAGCTTTGTATTCGTTGAGATTCGAACCGCCTAACAGTACCAGATCTCCTGCATTACCGGCGCCCAACTGACATTCGATACCGTTAGGAAACGGATTTTTCGGATCTTCAATCAGCACAAATATACCGCTGTTAGTCGCCTCGACAGGCCAGCGCCATTCAACATGCAAAACACAGTTACTGTATTTTTTTTTGGTGTACATATAGCCGAGCGTACCCTTAATATGGATAATGCTGTCACGTACAGAATATACCTGACTGGCAGGTTTGGAATTTTTTTCGACTATGAAATTCCATCCGTTCAAATCCTTTCCGTTGAATAATTTTTCAACTTTCTGCGCTTCCACTCCATTGGTGAAACATAATAAAGACGCAATCGTCAGTAAAAAAGTAAATTTATTCATAACTATAATTTTTAATCAATAATTGATAATTAAGGAGTTGCTATAAAAAAACAACCTACTTCAGTGTGCAAACCTACATGAAATTTATGAAACTTGCAAATAGATATGAAAAACAAAATACAGCTGTAACTTTTTTTATACTGCACGCGGAGCAGTTTTGTGCATTGCGGGGAAACTCCGTAAGGAGTTCAAAATGGATAATCCCGAACAAGCGTAGCGCAGTTCGGGATACATACATCTCTCCACAATTCCGTAAGGAATTGAACAGTAAGAACTTCTTTCTATCAAGCCCACAAGGAATTGAACTCCTTCGGAGTTCTGACGGAACTTTGACGGTTTACCCCGGGCAAGCGAAGCGCAGCCCGGGGTTATCTATATCAGACGCCTACGGCGTCAAAAAGACGTGAAGCATTTCTACATTTTTATCTCACAATTTTAGCCCGTGCATATTATAACAGTATAATATTATAACAGTATATGAACATGGCTGTCTTACCTGCTTAAGGGCACCATAAGCAGATACAGGCAGAAAAACAGAAGTATAACGATTTCAAAGACAAGCAGCAGGCATTGCAGGAAGGAGATCTTCAGGCTTTTTTTGCAGGCGATGAAAAGCAGTATCAGGGAATAAAGCAGTCCGAAAGGCAGCAGATACTGCCTGTTGCCGAAGATAAGGCTGAGCGAGTAACACCACAGTAAGGGAAAGAAAGAATATACCGTCAAGTTAAAATTTCCCTCCCAGCTGATTTTTCGTATATGCTTGAGGAAACGCAGAAATATCGACGAGACAAGCATCGTGAAAAAAGGGATAAAAATTTCGGACATCCATCCGGGGAAACCTTTCACAAGCGACAGCAAACCCGGAACAAGACAGCATGCAAACAAAAATACAACAGTTTCGATTGTATATCCGGATTCCTTTTTCATCGATTCCCAGGTTTTAAGCGGGGAGAACAGAATCCCTTTCACCCGCTGTTTCAACTTTGCATGATAGAAATTCACTTGCTGCAAACAGTTGTAAATTGTGGATAATGAACAGCAGGTGTTCATTATCCATAATTCAAATAAAACTGATCCTTAGTTAAAACGACTTTGCAATGGCAATAAAGTCATCGGACTTTAAAGAAGCGCCGCCGATCAATCCTCCATCTACATCCCCGTTTGCAAACAGCGATTTCGCATTTGCAGGATTACAGCTTCCGCCGTAAAGGATTGATGTTTCGCAGGCTTTTGCACCGAATTTTTCGGCAAGAGTCTTGCGGATAAAAGCGTGAATTTCCTGTGCCTGTTCCGGAGTTGCGGTTTTTCCCGTTCCGATAGCCCAGACAGGCTCGTAGGCGATTATCACTTTCCCGAAATCTTCTTCCTCCAAATTGAAGACAGTGTTCTGCAACTGTGTCTTAATCACTTCGAAATGGCGATTGCCTTCTCTTTCCGCGAGTTTTTCGCCTACGCAGAATATCGGAGACAGATTGCCGGCAAAACATTGACGCAGTTTTTTGTTCAGAGTTTCATCGGTTTCGCCATAATATTCGCGGCGTTCCGAATGTCCCAGTATGCAGTAAGCAGCGCCTGTTTCGGCAATCATCGAGGCAGCCACTTCGCCGGTATATGCGCCCGAAGTTTCGGCAGCGCAGTTTTGAGCGCTCAAAGCCGTCCTGGAGCCGCGCAGTTTGTCGGCAACTTTTGTTAAATGCGTAAAGGGCGGAGCGACGATCAGCAGAACTCCATCTACATCTTTTGATTTTTCTACAATTTCGGCACTCAGGCGCTCGCCTTCGGATATGGAAGTATTCATTTTCCAGTTCCCTGCAACAATTTTTTTTCTCATTATATGAAAATATTTAATTTATAATATTTAAATTCTTTTTCAAGCATTACTCGATTTTATTTTAAATGCACTGTTCATTCTAATAATTTCGCGCAAAAGTAACAATTATTTATTACATAAACCGAATTTCATTTGAACAGCATGTCTGTAATGTAGATTTTTGTTCAGAGATGCGAAACAAACATGATATAACAGTTTCATGATACTGTGAACATAATGCGCATTGCGAAATTGCCCGCAGGACATCAAAAGAGTTAAAAACTAAAAGTTAAAAACTAAAAGTTGAATAGCGTTGATTAATTGCCCGTAGGGCATTAATATCAATAGAAAACCGTTTACCTCCAGCCACAAGCCTTTTAAGGCTTGCACGCGATGGCAAATGGCG
>JAIRZR010000051.1 GCA_031267155.1 Prevotellaceae bacterium
AAAACATTGTGTCGTGAAAATTAAAAATAATATCTATATATAAATTAATGTTGTATGAAAATAGACAAATTAGAATTGTTCAAAGTTCCGCCGAGATGGTTATTCCTGAAAATCACAACCGACGACGGATTTGCTGGCTGGGGAGAACCCGTAGTAGAAGGTCGCGCCGACACAGTCGAGGCAGCGGTAAAGGAACTGTCCCCGTATTTGATTGGCCGTGACGCTTCGCAAATCGAAGACATCTGGCAGGTGCTCTACCGTGGCGGATTCTACCGTGGCGGACCAATACTGAGCAGCGCCATTTCCGGAATCGACGAGGCGCTGTGGGACATCAAGGGAAAAGCAACGGGATTGCCGGTTTACAATCTGCTGGGCGGCTCGGTGCGCAACAAAATGATGGTTTACCAGTGGATAGGCGGCGACCGTCCGTCGGAAGTAGTTGACGCCGCGAAAGAAAAGAAATCGTCCGGACTGAAAGCCGTCAAAATGAACGGTACGGAAGACCTGGAATGGATAGATTCCTTCAGCAAAATCGACGACGTCATCGAACGGGTGGCGGGCATCCGCGAAGCCTGCGGGAAAGACTTCGGAATCGGAATCGATTTTCACGGTCGCGTTCACAAAACCATGGCAAAAGTCCTGATGAAGGAACTCGAAATTTACCGTCCGATGTTTATCGAGGAACCCGTGCTTGCCGAAAACGGCGAATACTTCAAAATGCTTTCCGAACTGGTTTCCACTCCGATAGCTACCGGCGAACGCCACTATACCCGCTGGGATTTCAAGCATCTTTTCGAACAGGGCGCCGTTGACATCATCCAGCCGGATTTAAGTCATGCCGGCGGTATTTCCGAATGTAAAAAGATTGCTACCATGGCTGAAGCCTACGACATTACAATCGCCCCGCACTGTCCGCTGGGACCGGTCGCGTTTGCCGCCTGCCTGCAGCTCGATTTCAACTCCGTCAATGCCGTGATACAGGAAACAAGCGCCGGAATCCACTACAATGTGGGCGCCGACCTGCTGGACTATGTCAGCAATCCGGAAGTGTTTGAATTTAAGGACGGATATATCGACGTCTTCAACGGTCCGGGTCTGGGCGTCGAAGTGAACGAGGAAAAAGTCCGGGAAATGGCTAAGATCGGGCATAGCTGGAAAAATCCGGTTTGGCGGACTGAATCGGGAGTAGTAGCGGAGTGGTAAGCGAAATAAAATCAGATATATTATGCAGACATTAAGATCATTTAAAGACAGGCTTGCAAAGGGCGAACCGGTTTACGGACCTTTCATGAAATCGCTGGACGCAGCCTTTGTGGAGTGTGCGGGTCATTCCGGTTTTGATTTCGTAATTTTAGACATGGAACACGGTCCCGCAGGTTTTCCCGAGCTTCAGAACCTTATCCGCGGGGCGGAAGCCTCGGGCGTGCTGCCGGTTGTACGCACGTACGATTCGTCCGAAGTAGCCATCAGCAAAGCGCTGGATCTGGGCGCAAAAGGCGTCCAGATTCCGCAAATCCAGTCGGCGGAACAGGCGCGGGAAGTGGTGAAAGCCGCCAAATATTTTCCGAAGGGCGAACGCGGCGTATGCCGTTTTGTCAGAGCTGCAAAGTATTCGTCCACACCGCGCAGCGAATATTTCGAACTTGCAAACGAGGCGCTGACTATCCTGCAGGTGGAAGGGAAACAGGTACTGAACAGGCTCGACAGCATTTTGAGTGTCGAAGGGCTTGATATTCTTTTCATCGGACCGTACGATCTTTCACAGTCGCTGGGCGTTCCGGGTCAGGTTTCGCATCCTTCGGTTGTCGAGGCTATCGGAAACATCACCGGACAGGCTAAAAAAGCCGGAGTTGTTACCGGAGTATTCTGCGACACGTTCGAGGCGGCGGCTCTGTGGCGAAACGCCGGGATCCAGTACCTGTCCTATTCCGTTGACGTTGGCATCTTTACCGAGGCGTGCAGCAGTATTGTAAACAGTTTAAAAAAGGGATAAGGGATGAATAAATCAAGCAATAAAGCGCGCCTCATAACGCCCGGATATATTGTTACGTTTATCCTGGTCGTGTGTCTGTTTTTTCTGTGGTCATGGCCCAACACGCTGAATGATTTTTTGATCACTCAATTCAAGAAATCCCTGGAGCTGAGTCTGGCACAAACCGGATTTTTACCTTTCGCGCTGAAAACCGGATATTTTTGCCTCGCTATTCCCGCGGGACTTTACATGCAGAAAAAAGGATACAAAGCCGGCATTCTGTTGGGACTGATCCTGTTTGCTTCAGGCTGTTTACTGTTTTATCCGGCAGCAAGCACGCAGAGATTCACCCTGTTTCTTTGCGGAATATTCGTGATGGCGGGAGGCTGTGCATTCCTCGAAATCGGCGCAAACAGTTTTGTCGTAAGCCTTGGCGACAAGGAAACTTCCGAACGGCGATTGAATTTAGCGCAGTCGTTCAATCCTATTGGCAACATTATGGCGTCAACCGCCGCTACATTTTTCATTTTTTCGGGCAATGAACCGGATGCCGGCGCCATTCAGGAAATGAAAAACGCCGGTACATACGAAGCATTTCTAAAAGAAGAAAACTTCCGCGTTTTCCCTGTCTATATTGCACTTGCCCTTGTTATTGTGATTATAGCTGTTTTGATAAAACGGACAAAGTTTCCCGAAGTAGCAGTCGAAAAATCAGGTAAGGAAAAGGGCAGTTTCAGAGCATTGCTGAGATATCCGCACTGGTGGGGCGCGATCATTTCGCAGTTCTTTTATCTTGGCGCTCAATTGGGAACATGGTCGTATCTTGTTCTTTACATAACTCAAAACAGCAATTTGGGCGAAAAAGCCGCAGGCGGATTCGTAATAGCCAACATGATTCTGTTCATGACAGGCCGCTTCTTCGCCACCTGGCTGATGAAATACTTTAAACCCACGCGCTTGATGGGTATTTATGCCATAATTAACTTTTGCCTGATTTCTGTTGTTGTTTTGGGATCGAAATGGGGCGAAGCGAAGTTCGGGCTCGGATTGAACGATGTCATGCTTGCGGTTCCGTTTACCGGATTTTCGATGCCGCTCAGCATCTATGCCCTGATTCTTACGGCGTTCTTTATGTCGCTTATGTATCCTACCAATTTTGCTTCGGGAGTAAAGGGTTTGGGACCGAATGCCAAACTTGGCGCTTCTATTCTGGTAATGAGTCTGATTGGCGGCGCGCTCGGTTCTCTGGCTATCAGCAGTCTTGCCGGTTCGAAATGGGGACTGATGGCAGGAGTGGAAACGCATCAGATAGCCGGCGGCATGTGTGTCATCATGGTTTCCTATTTCGTGATTGCATGGTATGCCTTTTTCGGCTCGCGACCAAGAGGTCCCGTATATGAATGATTACCACGCCGAATAAAGAAGGAGAAAAAGTAAAAAGCAGGCGAGGAATTTTCAACGGCAAGACTGTCGAGGGTATCTTTAGCCAACGGAAACGCCGATTAAATCCTCGCCGTCTTTTTATTTCAGGACAGGGGTAGCGAGTTTCGTGAGAGATTTTTATTTACCTTTGCGGCGACAAATATTTCATAAACATGACAAAGAATCATTTAAAAGATAATTTCATGAAAGCAGTTATCTGTACAAAATACGGCACGCCGGAAGTTCTTCAATTTAAAGAGATAGAAAAACCGGTTCCCAAAGACAATGAACTGTTGATAAAGGTGTTTGCGACTACGGTAACTGTCGCAGATTGCAGAGTGCGTGGTTTTATCGTTCCAAAATCGTTTTGGCTGCCTGCAAAATTTGCCCTGGGGTTTTCAAAACCCCGACAGTCGATTCTCGGCAGCGAACTGGCGGGAGTTGTCGAAGCTGTTGGAAATAAAGTAACAAACTTTAAAGCCGGAGATGAAGTATTTGCTTTTTCAGAACACAAACTTGGCGCTTACGCAGAATACAAATGCATGAACGGGAATGAGCTGATTGCATTAAAACCTGAAAGTCTGAGTTTTGGACAGGCGGTAGCGCTGCCGTTTGGCGGAATTACGGCTCTCTATTTTTGCAGGAAAGCAAATATTTCCATAGATAAAAAAGTGCTTGTTTATGGCGCTTCGGGAAGTGTTGGAACGTATGCCGCACAGATCGCCAAATATTTTGGCGCGGAAGTTACAGGCGTTTGCAGTTCGGGAAATGCAGAACTGGTAAAAGGTCTGGGCGCAGACCGTGTGATTGATTATGTTAAGGATGAATGGACTGTTTTGAACGAAAAGTTTGATGTGGTTTTTGACGCCGTGGGGAAAATGAATATTGATAAAGTGATTGAAATAACCAAACCACAAGGATGCTACATTCACACGGTAGCAACGCCCTTTATGGAAATT
>JAIRZR010000074.1 GCA_031267155.1 Prevotellaceae bacterium
TGTCTGTTTGTTTTCATAAAAACTCCTTTTTGAGGAGAAAAACGAAGCAGGCTTGAGTTGAACAAACCAGATGTATTCCTTTTGAATCAACCAAATTTATTGCTTGCGGATTTTAGGAAACAGGAAACAGTGAGTGTTTTTTTCTACATTTATTTACAAGAAAATTATGAGAAATATTACGGTTTGCCGGACAACAATGATTCATAATTTGTCGCAAGTTTCCGGGTTCCTTTATAAATGGGTTGGCTGCAATTTCTGAAAAGAAAATCAACCGCACTGTTATAGCGGGATTCGATACACTGTGAGCAGGTAGTAACATTCGTGTATTTCAAGAAATGCAGATGCCGTTCTCCTCCCCAAATTTCAGAAAAATTTTGTTCATGTAAATTTCCGATTACATAATCCGGACGGGAAAGGCAAATAATTACATCTCCACTGGGTTGAATAAAAGCTTTTGTGTGACCTGCCCAACATCGAACTGTATCATACTTATAATGTAACAGAGAAATAGTCCGGTAAATTTTGAATTGATTTGCCACAACAATAAAATTTTTATCAATAAGAGCTAAAGCGCGTTCAATGTCTATTTCAATTTGTTTCATCTCCACATCCGAGAAGTAGTCACAGCCGTCTGTGGAACGAATCCAGACAGCATTGACGCCTAATGATTTCATCAGATTACAGAAATCGAAAATTTGTCCGAAATTTTCTCTGCAAACTAAAAAGGTAGTCCCCACAAAACATTTACCCCGGGCAACAGCAGCCATATTATTTTTGATTTTCTCAAATATATTTATGTTGCATCGCCTGATGGCGGAATAGGTTTGTTCATTCGATGCGTCAACGGAAAAACGAACGTAGGATCCGTTGTGTCCGAGTTCAGACGCCTCCTCAACAGAAAGCAGTTCGCCATTTGTAATCAGTGCAGTAGGAATGCCGTTTCGTTCAAAAGCCAGCAAGGAATGGAGCGTTCCCGGATGATTCAAAGGTTCTCCTGTTCCGGTATAACGGACAAAAAAGCGATGCCCAATTGCCTTTCTCATTTTTATTAAATCCTTTTCTAACAAAACATGCAGCTCTTTCGGAAGCGAAGTCCGAACGTATTTAACGTCCATTTCACGGCGATTATAGCAATAGAAACAGTTCTGAGTACAAAAATCGGTATTTCGAATTTCAACACCCATAAAACTCTGCTCTAATCGCTCTCTTGAATATTCTCCATCACCCTGCTTTGACCGGATTGTTATACGCTCCCTGCAAAATTCGGGACTGCCCGGAAGAAAAATTGCACTGTGTGTATAAGTGATATCCGACTTATCTTCGTTGAACAGTGTGTTCCACCGGCAGATATCATCCGGTTTTTCCATAAGAACATCTTTGCGAAAAGGGATTTCCTGTGTAATATCCTCGCAAAAGCACTCGTTTATATTCTCTGCCATATACTGTAAAAGGCATAAATTGGATAATACCCCTCTTTCCAGTTCGGAAAGTCCATTTGAGCGCCGTATTGCCAAAACGATCACTCGTCCTTTTGTTCCATAAACCCGCTCATATCCTAATGGATTTGCATCCATATCTTCTACAAAAACATTGTCTGAAATTTTTGAAAAGTTGTCGCAAAACCGAAGGTTTGCTCTGACAGCCCGGTCGATTTCGACTGTCTCTGGAATACCTCGCGTAAGATAGTGAGGGTATACATGCAGTTTCAACGCCGTACAATCCGGTTCCTGTTCCGTTTTAACTCCAATAAACCGGAAAAACTCCGAAAGGCCGAAATCCTCAAATCCATGCTCTAATATTAAAAGGATGCCGCTTTTGTCGATTACATTTGAGTGTATTTTCCGAAAGATGGCAGAATCAATTTTATCGAAATTGACGGCACATACGCAATAAGTAAAATGTTCGATGTCGTTACAGCCTGGTTCATCGGGCGATAACAGGCGCACAGTAAAATCGGAACGGAGTATTTCGACAATCTCCGATGTTATTGGGGACACCTCCCCTATCAACAAAAGTACAGGTTTATCCTCCATAAGCATACCTCCAAACTTTTCGAAGCAATTCCTGAAGTTGTCCACGCTCCAAAAGCTCCATATCCAATGGGTATTCGTTATTTTTATCTGCAAAAATCCGGTGACAGGCTCGAATAATCCAGCCGGTCCTGTCCGGCACACAGTAAGCGGAATAAATACCCTGACAAAACATGCCACAGTTCCTTGATTGACAGTTTTTCGTTATTAATCGAATCTGTTCGCGGGGAACATTGACCTGCATGATTCCGTTGGTGTAAAACGGCCGGCCGCTCCCGGTTTCACGATACTTCCAGCGACTGCTATGCTTAAACCCCTCTGTAATGTCCGCCGGATTAACAAACAATCTGTTGTAACGTTCCTCGATTTTTTCACTGTTGTGTAACCTGAAATAAAATGCCTCCGTCACTCCTGCAGCCATCGCTTTATCAAGTAAAATTTCCATCTGTTCAAAGCTGTGTATGCCAGGCGGAGAAAGAGGCACATGAACCCGTACGGTAATACCGGAATGAATAGCAGTTGCAATGCCTTGCAGAAGTTCTGATAATTTCAGCGTAGAACCGGTATATGACCTGTAACTTTCATCTGTTTCAGCCGCTATGGATACAACGGCTTCTTTAAGGCTGGCATTTGCTAAACTGCGACAAAAATCAGGCCGGCATAGCTTGGAGCCGTTAGTCGTTATCCATAGTTTGTTGATCCCTTCCACTTGATTAATGGCTTCTATCATTTCAAACAAATAATCTTGCGGCAGGAGAAGGGGTTCGCCACCTGTTATATTCACATTAAGGCAACCGCTTTTTACCAGTTCCCGGCAAAACATCATTATCTGATTACGGGTAAAACGGGAATATGAAGAGGATATGCCGCTGTTTTGCCAACAGCAGAAATGGCAGCGGTAATTACACACCGGCGAAAGCTCAATACGCATTAGCCTGGCTGGTGGATGATAAATTGTGTTTGACAAGTTATTCATGGCTATACCTCCTATTTTACGGCATTTTCAAATTTAATAAAACAATTGCCCTTTTCCGGTAACCGTTCTGTATCGAACACTAAATAGTAATCCAGTTTATCTGCAATATGTTTTATTTCTAAATCTATTATTTTATCAAAATGCTTCACCTGACGTTCTAACCTGCAATTATGACAACTTGACGCGGCAGACATTACACCGGTAACGGAATTTGCTGTAATCTGTCTATCTTCTGTTTGATACATGAATGAATGATTTCCAAAAAGTTCGCTGTTCCGGCAAGAATGCCAGACCGCATTCCCCTCGACAGATAGAACCAGGGGATTAAAGAGGGCAGACCCGCATAATTCAGGATGAATGCGCAACTTTGCCGCATCGTAATATACTGTATTTCCATAAGCCTGTTTAAAAGGATTCCCTGCACAGCGGACGATCATATTTTTATGTGGCGACATTGCATATTCGGAAAGCTGACGCAGCGTTTCATGCTGTTCTTCTTCGGTAAACAGGATGCCCCAATGCTCAACAGAAGGTTCCACTTGATTAATATAGAAATAATCAATGTCCAGATTGTGCAGGCGGGTAATCATAGTTTGATAATGCGGCGTGTTCTCCGGCAGAAACAATGAAGCAACCCCTAAAAGACAGTCTTCTTCCCGTCCATATTTTCCGCGCAATTCTGCAAGAGCAGTCAAATTCTCCATAACCTGTTCAAACTCTTCCGGTTCCTTTGTGCCCTGATGACGTATATAGGCTTCGTTTGACAATCCTTTGATTGATATGGTTATCATAGCGCATGTCTTCGCAATAGTTTCATAAAGCGTTTGGTTTTTCTTGCAGGGCTTCCGAAGGTTTGTTGTCAAAAATATTCGAAGCCGTGACTCCATTGCTTTTTCAAGTAACTCCTGCAAATAAGGAAACATCATAGGTTCGCCGTCGCCGGAAATAATCAGAGTCTGCGCTTTGATTTTCCCTGCATGATGGCGTAGCGTTTTCAGGACATCCAAAGCAGCGCTTATTGAAAGGGATGTATTTTCCCGATGCCGGCTGTGAAACTGGCATAGAGCGCAGTGACTGTTACATACGGAAGTAGGGTACAAATACAGTCTGGGGAAATAAAGTTCTCTGTTGCGAATATATTCTCGAACAGCGTAAAATGCATCAAACGGAGAACCCGGATTAAAGTCGCCGGGAGTCATTGAAAATTCGCCGCATAACTTGCTGTTAATACCATACGCAACCCTGTGAAAGGGTGTTTTGAAAAAAGATGCGTAAGAGTCGTTTTGGAGTTTATGAATAGTCGAATTAATTCCTGCCGGTAGCTCTTTGCAATTAATCTGGTGCAAACGGTTATTTTGCTCTGTGAAAATATCACCTGCACAATTCAAATATATTTCGTTCATTTTACAGGCTTTTTTTCGTTCCCGCAATCCGTAGCCATAGTCTGTTCCCTCTTTAAAAAAAATAATTATCCGGTATATTTAGATTGTTGACATCGGAATCCCAATGTTGTTCAATCAGATTCGAAACCCAACATTGACGGCAGCTTTCATCATGGCAGTACTGTTCTGCAAGACGGTGATAAAAATAAAAAGTTCCCAAAGCAATGCGGATTCGTTCATCGTCTGCATTTTTTGCGGCCAGTACGTTTCCAAGCGACATGGAAGGGTCGTTGCAAAGCAGGAAATCGGGGTATTCATTTCCGTCAGACCGTAAAACCCGATGCAAAAGTGCGTTATAGCATTTAACAAACGGTTTTCTTTCATGGAGGAAAAAAGAACTGCTATTTGTGCCTATGGAATAAAAGTTTGTCTGATTTTTGAGAAAACCGTTAAAAATTTCATGCGACCGCGCATGTTTTTTTATCTGCAAAACCATAGCTGCAGTTTGCCGTTCTAAACCGTTTTGGGGATCATACTCAAAAACCCTGTCGATAGCGGGTGAAATCGGACGAAACTGAATATTAAATTTCTCTTTTTGTGCAATATTCATCTTTTGCCAGCGCTCAAACCAGTCAAGTAAAAACGTCTCCATTCCTGCTATATTTTCGCTTCGGTATAAAAAGCCAATGCCCACATGCGGGATAGGGGAATCAAGCAAATGATATATATTTTCAATACAGGCATTGTATTTTCTTTTCCTCTTTATTTTTTCATAAGTCAGTACATCATGCGCATCCAGAGAAGTTCTTTGCCAGGATAAAAAGTCATACCATTTACCGTCCGGTAAATAGGTATTGTTGTTTATCAGTCCCATTTGAATATGAGGAAATTCGTCATGAATGAGCAGTACTAAATCATTTAAATCTTTGCCCTCGCTATGGTAGCAGTTTGGTTCACCTCCTCCTGTCACAGTTATAGCATTTGGATTCAGATGTTTTAAATAATCGCTTACGGACGAAAACGGTATTGTGGCGTTGTCTTTCTGACGGTAGTGACAGTCTATACATTGTAAATCACAAACATCAGTAATATGAAATTCAAGAAGTCCGGTCCGATAACAAAACAGCAGGTCTTTACGGATAGCATCAACACTCATTCCTGTAGAAACATGAATTACTTCAATCGCATCGGAAATCTCAATTTTCTCTGTTTTTAATGCCTTGAGCAGTCTTCCGGATTCCTGTCGGTTGGAACAGTTTTCATGAAATCCAAGACTTTTCATTATATCCACTTTCCTTTTTGCTAATGGCAAATGATTCAAAACGCGGTCTTTGTTGCGCATAACCGTATGAACGCTTGATAAAAAACCTGTCTGTGAAGTCCTGTCGGATTCAACTTTTTGTCCCTGTATATTTTGTGTTTTTCTGTCCATATATAATTCTTGATGCATACGTAGTAAATTTCCTCCCGCGCCGTTTCCCACCCATGCTGCAGTATTCCAATAAATAATCGTCATATGCTCCCCTGAAGTAAGGCAGTAGTTCCCTGAATTTTGCCTTCGTGTAGCCCGTCATTGCGACAAAACGGTTAGTCTTTTTTTGCCATTCCTGATATTTCATTCTGCAAATGTAGCACTTGAGCGCGTAATATGCAAATTTAATGGGTGCATTCACAGGGCTGACGCATCAAAATTTATTTTCATATTATATGGAGTAAAAGTCTTATCTTTTGGTCCAAAAAGCATTATGGAAAGTCCCCTGCGTTATTTTTCGAATTTGACGGATCCTCGCG
>JAIRZR010000137.1 GCA_031267155.1 Prevotellaceae bacterium
CGCATATCAGCGGGAACAGCCATATCGCAAGGGAAATGTTAGTGATGTACTTGCGACCGTAGTCACGGACAAGCAGTCCGGAGGAGGATTCATTATAGAGAACCGATTTTATTTTATCCGGCCCGAGATCCGGCAGTAATCTGGCAATATCATCATGACTCAGGGTGCCAGCAGTTAATGCCAGTAAATTAACAATCCTGCGGGAATCCCCGTCAATCGACTGATACCTGTTTATTAGCTTATTTATCATAAATCATTTATAATTTAAAACGGCGGCAAAGGTAATATATATTTATTACATAAACTGAATTTACTTTGAACATGGGTGTTTGTAATACGGTGTAAGCTAAAAATGTAGAGATGTTTTGGGACTGTCCAAAAAGTCCTTCATGTCGTCATTGTAAGTAACCGTTTCGTACCGCAACTAAGAGCGAAATGACGCTTTCGATGAATATCATCAAACTTTTGTACAACAGTAAAGTTTTGTCCACTACGCCGAGCGGGGGGTAGACGAGAACTCTATCCACAACCTGAAAGGTTGAACGGAAAACCGAATATATACACTTGCTGTTCTGGCTTTCGTCATGTGGATATCTTCGCCGCATTCGCCATGTCCTCCAATCGCTTCACTTCATTGGGGGTTATGCATATTCAATCCTTCGGATTGTGTCGACGCATATACTGTGCTATACAGGTCAGGAGTTCTGGGATTAGCGTCCTATTTCATTTTATCGCAAATTTCCACCTCAAACCGTGTAGCGGGCAAATCCACAACAGGCATCATGTCTCCGAAGAACAGGGTTCCTATGCGGTGACTTTCGACCCCGTTTTTTACCAGATAGTTGCGGACAGACAGCACTCTCGATTCCGAGATGTAGTAGTTTTGCATACGGTTGCTGCCTGCGTTGACGTAAGACGAAATATAGAGATACAGGCGTTTTTCCTTTTTCAGGAATTTCACCAGACTGTTCAGTTGGTTTTGGGATTCCCTGTTCAATAGCTGTTCGCCTTCAAACTCAAGACTGCTGAAAATTTTCACCATCATATCAAAATCTTCCGCTTTCAGGTTTACCGTAGGATTCCCGTAAGTGATTGATTTGGTATGATCGACGGGAGGACATCCGTTCATCGAGGCTATTCCGAAAGTAGCCGGGCAGTTGTCAAATCTGTTTGGAACACCATCCCCGTCGATATCGACATTATGCATTATGCTTACCCCGGATACGGGCGTATATTCCAGACTGGCGAGGGTATAGGGCATATATAAGCTGTTTCTGTGAAATTTACAGTTTTCCCGGTGCGGATCGGTTTTCCTGTTCTGGGAGAATGGAAATATCCTGAATCCTGCAAAGCCCGCCTGGACAAAACACAGCATAAGGGCGATAAGACTAATGATAATTTTCAGTTTTCTATTCTTTTTCATATATTTTCGATAAATCAGTTTATGTCGATAATCAGTAAATTTTTTCACTCCTTTTCATTCTCACAAGATTGAGACCGATACTTTTCTTTTGTTCGATATTGCTTTGCGGAATTGAATTGTACGCCTTTTCTATACGTTCGAGAGCCTCGTCCCTTTTTCCGAGCTTGTAGAGAATGTATGCCTGAGTTTCAAATATCTCGTATTTGTCGTCATCTGCGAGCTGTTCCGCCTTGAGGCTCCACGAGAGCGCATCCCTGAGTATGGATTTTGCGCTCATAATCTCCACAACATACTGGGCTGCATCTCTCAATTTTGATGCGCACACAGTGCGTACAGCGCTGTTTTTGAGCGATGGAGCAAACAGTCTTTTATTCCTTTCGGAAAACTCTTCCTCCTGCCGTTCCCTGTATTTCAGGACGACATCTACATATTCCCGGGCATGCTTGACAAGTTTCAGCGGTTGACAGGTAAGATGAAAATATCGCGTCATGTATTCGTTATGCAGAATTTCCCTGTCGCCGGCATTGAAAGTATTCGCTTTTATATCAATGATGTGCTTCAATGCCGATTCATCCCTGTTCGTGCATATTTTTCGAAAACTGTACTCTACAGATTTTTCAGCCATACGGTTGAAGCGTTCATCGCCGAGTTTCAGTACCTGCTTGATTTCTTCCTGATTCTGTTCCACGAAACTGCAAAATGCACCTGGAATATTGAAACTGTTTCTGTCGATAAAAAGCGTGAGAGTTTTGCCGGACAGCAAATCGACGGAAGTCGCCATTTGCGTATATTTATCTATAAATTCGCTGTTGTCCAAGCCCGAAGACGTCCGTTTGTCAATATACTCGTACAGCGAAGTCTTGTTCATTTTATTGTTCCGGTATTCCAGATCAAGCTGAGCCAAAGGTTTGGTCTCATGTTTCATTTTCAAGGCTTTTTCCGCATATTCCCTGATTTCGGCAAGACTGCTGACTTTCTTCACCGGCAAAATCAGGTATCCGCTGGAATTTAGCAAAATAATACTCGGATACGCCTCGACTTTGTACTCGTTTACAATTGCCTTGCCCGCCGAATTGGAAGCATTGAACGAAGCCTCGATAAACCTGTCGGCAAAGGAATCCGAATCGAAAGGGAAACCGGATATGTCCGAATGAAAGACTTTCAGCAGTATGGGCTTGTTATTGCTTTTGGCGGAGTGTACCAGTTCGAGCAATTCGACGGTTTCGGCTTTGATAATCGCCGCGGAGAAAATGAACGCAATCAGGACTGTTGCCCGCTTCATTGTTTTAGTTGTCATCTTATTCTGTTTAAAGATTTAATCAGCAATTCGTCCTTAAGGATGCCTCTGACAGCCAGTATGCTTAAAATAAGCGAAATTGCCGGAAAAACCGACTGGATTGTGAATACGAATCCTGTTCCGCTATTCATATACTTTATAATATAGTATATGACAAATCCCTGCAATGCCACTAAAAGTATGGAATTATAGATGTTGAAACGCATTTGCAACATTCTCTTCCTGTAGAGAAACATTGATATTGCCGGAATCATGGCGGTAAACGAGCTTAAAGCAGCCAACAGAGATATATCCATGGTTTTAACGATGATTTCCTTTCCTGCACTGTCTGTATATTTGGCAATAAAGGTCGATAGCAAAACCGCCTGCAGAACTATAACTATAAATAAATAAAGTGTTTGTATCCTTTGTATCATAACAATTATTTTTACAAATGTATATGAAAAATTTTAATTCACACACAGACAGATAAAAATGGGTGTCAGTCTTTCGCATTTGTTCGGAATTTCCGAATAACTGAATATGTTTTTTTGCGATGACGTGAAGGGCATAAAGAAGCGCTCAATAAAGAAACAATCCGGACTGTTTGCAATCCGGACTGTTTTTTTCGACCTGCTGACTTGCCTGTCAATCACATCATCGCCTTAATCTTGATGATGTTCGCCTTCCTCGTGGCTCAGTTCAACACTGATGGCAACATGCGATTCATTTCCCGCGACATCCGTACAGTAAACCATCAGGTGGTAATGTCCCGGAGTTGCGTTTATCGGAATCTTGATTTCGTGATGGTGAATATCGGCGTTCTTTTTTCCGCGAATGTCATTCCATTCTTTATTGAACGTGAAATCGACCGTTTCGGAGACGTCCCTTGCCTGAGCATGGGAATGATTGTCAAAATTGGGATGAATCTCAATTTTATATAATATTTTTTTCGGGACAAAAGTAGCGGACTGCGCCATACGGATTTTGAAAAATAGACGGACGGGGCTGGAAAACAGACGGAATTCCCAATTAAATATATAACTTTGCGCCATAAATTTTAATTCGTAAAACATGACGAAACGACAAAAAGACGAGAACCTGCTGGTTGTAGTAGCCGTCGAGCAGTATGCCGGAAAGTACGGATTATCGACGGCAGAAGCGTTTGCCCTTTTTCGGGAAAACGGAATCAATGCGCTGATACGCAAACACTACAATGCCCTGCATACGCAACCGCTTGACGAGAGTTTTCATTTTGCCGACGACGTACTTAAACAGCATTTAAAATGAAACTTTATCACGGTTCCAATTGTGATTTCACAACGGTTGACTTGTCCAAATCGAAAAACAGGCGCGACTTCGGCAGAGGTTTTTACCTTACCACGCTGGAAAATCAGGCGAAGGACTGGGCGGAAATTCTGTTTAGCCGTTATGGCGGCGACGGTATTTTCGTGTATGAATTTGAACTTGAAATCAACGATACTTTACAGGTAAAACAGTTTGACGGCCTGTCGGAAGAATGGCTTCATTTTGTACGCGGGAATCGCGTGGGCGAGGGCGCGCCGCACGATTATGATCTTGTCCGCGGCGTGGTGGCAAACGACCGTACAAACCGTACGCTCGCCCTGTTTGTCGAAGGAATCTATACGGCAAAAATGGCATTGCGGAAATTGCGCTACAACAGGCTGAATGACCAGGTTTCCATTCATACCGAAAGGGCGTTGGCCCGTCTGACACTGCTAAACAAAACTGTTTATGGAAACTAAATATACCTACAGGGACGAAGATATTACGCTCGACATGATGTTCAAAATCGAGCGGATAGCAACTATTCTTGCCGGGCGCGAGCACAGGGATTTTGACAGCGCACTTGCCGGGCTTCTTTCTTCCGACACCTATCGGGCATTACAGCAAACCGATAACACGCTGTGGGCGGAAAGCAGCGAATATATTGCCGATGACTGTCAGCGGGAAAAACAGCGAAAGAATGGCAAAAGCAAGAATTAAAACAGGGATTTGTAATATGCGAACAGAAGATATGGCTTATGAAAGTAAAGGATTATTATAATGGCGATTGCGCCAGGTTATTGGCAGATAAGATAGGAACAGTGTTCCCGGATTTTCTTCAATTTGGGACGTAACGCTACTTCTGTTAATTCGGCAAGTAGCTCTTTACAAAAAATCAATTGAACGCTTCCCTCAGTCAACAGTTTGTCGATAAAATCGATTTTTTTTGTCAACAGGAAGCTAATCCAAAGGTTCGTGTCAATAATGATTCTGATTTGTTTCATCATAGCGGGCTTGCCTAACGGTTTCCACTTCTTCGGTTATTTCTTCCAGCGAAGGAGCGTTGGCTTCATTCCTGCGAAGTTTTACCAGCATTTCCGACAAAGTGGGCTTGGGTTTAATATGAGTCGTTTTTACGCTCTGACACCCTAAGCTCGCTTTACGCAATTGTTTATGACGGGGTTACATCGCAAATATGGATACACCGCCGCAATGAAGCGATTGGATCGGCGGCTTTCGGTACAAATTCCTGTCCTACAAATCCTTTGTATCCGGTGTGTAACAATGCCTTCATGATGGCGGGATAGTACAGTTCCTGCGTTTCGTCGATTTCGTTGCGGCCAGGGTTTCCTCCCGTGTGTACATGCCCGATGTATTGGATGTTCCCGGTCATATTTTCGATAATATTACCTTCCATGATCTGCATGTGGTAGATATCGTACAGGAGTTTGAAGTTTTCGCTGCCGAGACGTTTGCATAATTCTACGCCCCATGCTGTGTGATCGCATTGATAATCCCTGTGTCCATAACTGTTGAGCAGTTCCATGATCAGCGTCACTTTATATTTTTCGGCTGTTTGGATGATGCGTTTCAATCCTTTTTCGCAGTTTGCCTGTCCCTGTTCGTCGCTGAGGCCACGACGCTTGCCTGAGAAGCAGATCAGGCTGGTAAGCCCTGCTTTGGCTACCTGCGGGATCAGTTCCTCGTAGCTCGCCACCAGTTTGTCGTGTAGCGCAGGATCGTTCCAGCCGTTGTCGATACCCAGCCCGGCGCCTTGAGCCATGGCACAGGTCAGGCCGTGTTTCTGCACCACAGGCCAGTCTTTCGGGTCGAGCAATTCGATGGACTGTATACCGATTTCTTTGCAGGTTTTGGCAAACTCGTCCAGCGGGTATTTGCCGAAGCACCAATAGCTAACGGAATGTTTCACATAACCTTTCAATGGTTCGTCCGTCTGCTTGGCCGAAGCTGTTTGCACGGACGCAATACCTCCCAGCATGGCGGCAACTGTCCCCATGGATACGGTCTTCACGGCTGATCTACGATTCATGACCAAAAGTTTCGAGTTCAGGATTCAGGGTTAACTTTTCTCTTCGTCCGGGTTGCCCACCAGGATACGTCCACAGTATTCGCACACGATAACTTTCTTGCGCGAACGGATGTCCAGTTGGCGTTGGGGAGGAATGTTGGCGAAACAGCCGCCGCAAGCGTCGCGTTGCACGGTCACCACGGCCAGGCCGTTGCGTGCATTCGAGCGGATACGCTTGTAGGCGTTGATCAGGCGGGGTTCGATCATGGCTTCGATCTCGGCTACCTTTTTCAACAGGTGCTGTTCTTCCTTTTCGGTATCGGAAGTGATCTCCGACAACTCGTTTTGCTTGCTTTTCAAATCGACATTGCGTTCGTCCATCAGTTTCTTGGCGACGTTGATGGTATCCTGTTTCTCGGCGCTTTGCGCTGAAAATTCGCGGATACGCTTTTCGCACAATTCTATTTCGAGCGTCTGGAACTCAATTTCCTTGGACAAGGAGTCGAATTCGCGGTTGTTGCGGACATTATTCTGCTGTTCCTGGTATTTCTTGATCAGGTTTTGAGCGTTCACAATCTCATTTTTCTTGCTGGCAACTGCTGCGTCCATTTGCTTGATTTCGTCTTGAAAATTCTTGATACGCGTGTGCAAGCCGGCTATTTCGTCTTCCAGATCCTGCACTTCGAGCGGCAGTTCGCCCCGGAGGATATTGATTTTGTCAATCTCGGAATGTACCCGTTGCAACTGGTACAACGCTTTCAATTTATCTTCGATAGGCAAGTCCTGCACGTCAACAGCCTTATTTTTTTCTGCAACCATGTTTTTATAAATAATTTATCGGATTGGTTTTTATTTTTGAAAAATGAACGGCAAAGTTAGGGATTTTTTTCGTAAGTATTTCATGAAAAATTTCTTTTGTAAACTGTTCACTCTCAAAATGCCCTATATCGGCCACTAAAATGTCCTGTTCGGCATCGGCAAACTGGTGGTATTTGAAGTCGGCCGTGACAAACACGTCGGCCTTGCAACGGATGGCATTCGCCAGTAACGAACTGCCGCTGCCGCCGCACAATGCCACCCGCAGTATCTCTTGATCCCGCAGGCGGGTATGCCGGACGATGGGCGCTAAAAACGTTTCTTTCAACTTCTTCAGGAAGTGAAGTTCGCTCATGGGGCCGGGCAGCATGCCCACCACACCCAAACCTACCCGCGTGTCGGTATTTTGCAAAGCATAGATGTCGTAGACCGGTTCCTCGTAGGGATGGCTGTTGATGAGCGCTGCTGCAATCTGCTTGCCGAAGCGTGATGGGAATATCGTTTCGAAACGCGCTTCACGTTCGGTATGCAGCGTACCATGCCGGCCAACAAAGGGTTGAGCGCCTTCCAGTGCGCGGAATGTGCCTGCGCCTTCCACGCTGTAGCCGCACGAGTCGTAATTACCGATATGTCCTGCGCCGGCTTCGAAAACAGCCTGGCGCACCTGCTCGAAATGGCTTACAGGGATGTATGTCACCAGCTTTTGCAATCCCGAACCTTGTGGCGAAAGTACTTGCAGGTTGCCAAGCCCGAGCTTTTCGGCCATACGGTGACTCACTCCGCCCGGCGCCGCATCCATGCTGGTGTGTGCCGCATATATAGCGATGTCGTTTTTGACAGCCAGCGTGATGGCGCGCTGTGCATCGGCGCTCCCGGTCAGGCGCTTGATGCCCGAAAGGATCAACGGGTGGTGACTGACGATCATCTGCGCCTGCACGTCGACCGCTTCGGCAACAACCGCTTCGGTAACATCAACCGTTAATAAAACTTTACCGACGGCCTGCCGGGAATCTCCAACCAATAACCCGCAATTATCCCACGATTCCTGGTAGGAAAGCGGGGCAAATTCTTCGATACATGAACAAATATCTTTCACTGAAACCATAAGCGTGAAGAATGAAGCGTGAAAACGAATATGATATTTGATATTTTTTTAATTTTGCGAAAGTAAAAATAAATTGTCACATCAGAAGCAACGTTTGTGATCATGTTGCATCTTATTATTATAAAAACATACGCCGATGAAAAAAGTAATTTTATTGTTCATCATTGTCGCCCTTGCCGCTACGGCTTTTGTGTCGGATAACGACAGATATACGCCGGTTTTCATGAGCCGCGAAATGCTGGACAATTCGGTAAAGTATATTCCCGGGGCACGCGATATGAAACAGACCGGGAAAATCTATTACCGCGCTCCCTATATTTATGTTAATGAACGTTACAAGGGAGTACACGTGATCAACAACGCCGATCCCGCCCAGCCGATCAACGAGGGCTTCATCCTTGCGCCCGGATGCATTGATATGGCTGTGAAAGAGAATATATTGTACTTGGACAACGCTGTTGACCTGGTGAGTTTTGACCTGGATAAAAGGCAGGTAACCCATCGTATCCGGAACGTTTTTCCCGAACCGTCGCCGCCCGACGGTTTTTATTACTACGGATATTCAAACCGCCCGGAGGGATACGTGATTGTGGAATGGAAGAAATAATTGAAAATTCGCGTAAAGCGAGTTAAATGAATCAAACGATGAAAAATACAGTATACCTTGCTTTTGTTATGACGGTGCTTGCAGCCTCATGCTCAGTAGACAGAGGCGACAGTTCGACTTCGGGAACGTCCGAAGGCAAAGGCGGATCGATGGCACGGTTTGCCGTCAGGAACGACGTTCTGTATACGGTTTCCTCCGACAGTCTGAAGATCTTCAATATCGCAGATCCGGCAAACCCGAGATATTCTTCCCAAAGGGATTTACATGTCGGATTTGACATTGAAACCGTTTTCCCGATGGATACCCTGCTGTTCATCGGTTCGCGCAGCGGGATGTATGTATACGACATCCGCGAGCCCCGGTTTCCGGTACGCTTGGCGCAGGTGAGTCATATCAGAAGCTGCGATCCCGTGGTGGCGCAGGACGGATTTGCTTATGTGACGCTGAACACAAATACTTCCAGTTGCGGCGCCGGCGCCAATAATGTATTGGATATATATGATATCAGTAATCCGTTGAATCCGGAGTTGAAACGGACAGTACAGCTGAACGGCCCCACAGGATTGGGCATCGACGGGGACAAGCTGTTCGTTTGCGACAGGGGCTTGAAGGTGTTTAACATATCCGATCCGGTAGACATCAAGCAGGTAGACGACCTGGCCGATATTGACGAAGTGAACATCCGCTCGGCTTACGATGTGATTCCGGTAAACGGCCTGTTGATACTGGTTGCAAAGGAAGGCCTGTTTCAATTCGACTACGCCGGCGCGAATCTGAAATTTGTGAGTAAAATAGAGATCAAACAGTAATGCCATGAGAAAAACCCTGTTGTATTTATTATTGGCAGCGTGTTCCGCCGGTTTGCGCCTGCATGCACAGGATGCGTCCGATAATCCGTCCGATGATCCGTACTACCGGCGGTATGCATCGAGTCAGAAAAAGCATAAAAAGTATACTTTCGCGATACAACCCTTGCAATTCTTCAACTCTGCCTTGCGTTTCGATTACGAAATGCGCCTGGGAGACGGTCCCGGATGGTTGCAGTTCGGTCCGGCCGTGTACTGTTCCTTTAAAGAAGATGCCGACCAGCCCAATTATTACTATGATTACTACCACTATGATGATTATGTAGACTTTCTACACGAGCCCTACTCGAAAATGAGGGGCGGCGGGCTGGATGTGAACTACAAGCGGTTCGTCAATCCTGCACGGTCGTTCTACCTTGCCGCCGGGCTGTCGTACGCTTACTTCAACATCCGGTATTGGGGACGGGTTTGGAGGGATTACACCGAAGACGGCCTCGAATACCACGAATACGGGTTGGATAACCGTACGCAGCACATCAACCGGCTGGGAATCAATACGTATTTCGGGTACCAGATACCAACCCGGCGGGCTTTTCTTTTCGACATGTTTGTAGGACTCGCCTATCGGCACAGCTTTGCGGAAAGCGGCAAACAACCCTTCAATAAATACATGTTCTCGTACGGATATACCGGAGCCGTGTTCCTGACCGGGGTGAGGATTGGCTTTGGACTCAAGTAGAGTCCCGCAGACAGGGAAAAACGTTATACGCATCTACTTTCTTCAACATCCGGAATTTTATATAACTTTGTGTCAAAATAATTAGATGCACATGAAAAAATGTTTATTACTTATCTTGTTGTCGTTTATGGCAATAAGTGGAAAAGCTCAGAACACTGTATCCGCAGTTAATTTGCGTTGCGAATATTTGAAAAATCCTCTGGGGATTGATGTTCAGCATCCGAGATTAAGCTGGGAACTGGTATCCGA
>JAIRZR010000197.1 GCA_031267155.1 Prevotellaceae bacterium
CAACTGCAAACTTAAGGCTACCCGGATAAAATCCGTTCCGGATTCCGGTATAGCTTGCAGTGTACAAAAAATATAATTGCTATTTCTACCTCATCCCTTCAGTATCATGTATATTTATAGCTATTGATATTTAAGTTGACAGCATTGGGCTGGAGCCTTGCACCCCGTGGCCCGGTTTTGTGCATTGTCTGCCGGGGTTTAAAGTCTTAAAGACTTAAAGGCTTTAAGTCCTTAAGTCCTTTCAGCCCTGCTTACGATCGACCCTTAACTTGATAACATTGGGCTGGAGCCTTCGCCGAGCCGGGTCGACGTGAAGCCCGGCGTCGCCCGCTGCCGGGTGTCTCCGACGGCAGTGCACAAGGCCTTTTCGCAGGCAACAGATACTGCCGCAGCGGCCCGGTTTCGTGCGTTGTATGCCCTGTAAATCAGCGCCTGGCACGGACACCACATGCAGTGTCGCTTTTGCTTCCACCACAGGACCGACGGAATACCTGTGTGTATTCCGTCGGTCCTGCGGTGTATACATCGCCCATGTATACATGTATACATCGCCCAGGGGCGTATGTGTACATCGCCCAGGGAAGGGTGTATACATCGCCCAGGGAAGGATCGCAGTACCGACGGAATACATACAGATATTCCGACGAAATACACATCGCAGGACTGACGGAATACACATGCGTATTCCGACGAAATACACACAGGTATTCCGACGAAATATGTTTACCGAAGAACGCGGCAGGGAGTTTGAATGGTTGTTGGAATCACTGAACGGCGGGTCATTGCACAGTTGTCCGGAGACTTTTGATGCAGTTGCCCGGATAAAAAGCGCCGTATGCATGTTTGTAGCTGGTAACGAACAGCAAAACCATAGCGAACAAAGCACAAAACTGCTGCGCACCCCAACAGCGTGCAGAACGCTAACGTACGGTTCATCCCCGTTCATTCAGCACGGAACGGATAAGGTTGATGAACAGCATCCCGTACTTTTCCAGTTTCGTATCGCCCACACCTTTGATAGCGGCGAATGCTTCGCGCGTCATCGGCTTTCGGAGAACCATATCCTGCAGTGAAGCATCGGAAAAGATAATATATGCCGGCATCTTCTCCTGCTGCGCCAGCTGTTTGCGCAACAGGCGCAGGGCGCTCATCAATGCATCATCGTGAGCGGCGCCCTCCGTCGATGCCGCACGGCCGGCGCCGGACGCCGGACGCGTCGACCTTCGCCCTCTCCCGGTCGTGGCGGCCTCTACCGGCTCCTTATACAGCGTCAATATCGCTTTCGTCTCGCCGAACAGCACCTTCCTGCCCAGCGGCGTAACCTTCAGCACCTGACTGTTAAGATAATCGATCTCGACAAAACCCAGCTGCAGCATCTGATAAATATACTCCTTCCATACCTGATAAGGCAAATCGCGCCCCGCCCCGTACGTTTTCAGCAGATGATAGTTCAGCTGCTGCACTTCCATGCGTCCGGAGCCTCGCAGAATATCGATCAGCATACGCAGGCCGATGCGCTCTTCGGTACGCAGAACCGCGCTCAGCGCCTTCTGCACCAGAATGCTGCCGTCGAAGCGCTGCGGCGGATTCCTGCAAACATCGCAATTGCCGCAGTCGTTCGGCGCCTCCTCCCCGAAATAACTCAGCAGGATACGTCGCCGGCACAGATCCGTCTCGCAATACCGCTGCATACGGTACAGCTTCTCCATATTGACACTCACCTGGCCGCTCTCTTCGGCAAACCGGCGCAGAAGCACCAGGTCACCCAGCGAATAAAACAGAACCGTATCACTCGCCACCCCGTCGCGTCCCGCCCGCCCGATCTCCTGATAATAATTCTCAATACTGCCCGGCATATTATAATGAATCACCCAACGAATATTACTCTTATCAATCCCCATGCCGAACGCTATCGTCGCACAGACAACATCGACGCGATCATTTATGAAATCATTCTGCGCCCGTTCGCGCACGCCGGGCAGTAATCCGGCATGATAAGCGACCGCCGAAATATTATACCGCCGCATCAGAACATCCGCCACCTTCTCCGTATCGCTGCGTTTCCGGCAATAAATAATCCCGCTCTGTCCCCGGCGGCGATGGATGAAGCGGACAATCTCCGCGATCTTATCCTTCAGCTCCAGTCCCCGCCTGACGGCAAGCGACAGATTCGGACGGTCGAAGGAAGAAATGAAAATCTCGGGTTCATGCAGATTCAGCTGCTTCACAATATCGTGACGCGTAATCTTATCCGCCGTAGCCGTCAGCGCGATAACCGGAACATCGGCAAAGCGCTCCTTCAACACGGACAGCTGCGCATACTCGGGCCTGAAATCATGTCCCCACTGCGAAATGCAGTGCGCCTCGTCGACAGCGATAAGCGAGATATTCATCCGCGGCAGTAAGCGATCCAGTTCGCCGGTCAGGCCTTCGGGCGACATGTAAAGCAGTTTCATCCGCCCCTGCAGGCAGCGCTGCTTTATCTGCCAGCGATCCTCGTCGGACATCGTACTGTTCAGCGCCGCCGCCGGCACACCGTTTGCAATAAGCCCTTCCACCTGGTCCTTCATCAGCGCAATCAGAGGCGATACGACAATCGCCGTCCCCGGCAGATAAATAGCCGGCAACTGATAACAGATCGACTTCCCCCCGCCCGTCGGCATCAGAACCAAAGAATCCCTCTTTTCAACCGTACGCCTTATGACCTCAGCCTGCAAAGGCCGGAACGTATCATATCCGAAGAACTTTTTCAATATCCGTAGTTGTTCATCCATAAGAAAATGCATTTGCTAGAAACATCAGCAGCCTGCAAATGTAGTAAAAAATCCGGACATCTGCACATTATCTCCTGCCGGCGGAGCAAAAGGCCGGCAGCACGCAGGGGAATAAAACCGCCCGGTTTATTTTGTATTACGCCGGAGATACACTATCTTTGGCCCGGAAAAGAAGCGTTTGAAACAATGAAGGGAAAAGAACCGGAAAAGGAACAGCAGCAGGAAACATCGCCCGGAAGCGAAATAAAGCGGACACACCGTATCGCCTTTATGCTTAACGATACGGAACTCGGCATCATCGAACAGTATTTACAAAAGTACAGGATCACGAACCGGTCGAGCTGGTATCGCCGGACGATCCTTTCACACATATGGAAAGTGATGGAAGAAGATTACCCGACGCTGTTCAACGAAAACGAAATGCGGCGATGATACATCCATTTTCAGATGAATATTTCATGAAGCAGGCGCTTGCCGAAGCGCATCTTGCGGCAGAGGAAGATGAAGTGCCGGTCGGGGCAGTCATCGTATGCGGAGACCGTGTGATAGCACGGGCGCATAATCAGACCGAGCGGCTGTGCGACCCCACGGCACATGCCGAAATGCTGGCCATAACATCCGCGACGGCATCGCTGGGCGCAAAATACCTGACGGACTGCCGCCTGTACGTCACCGTCGAACCCTGCGTCATGTGTGCCGGCGCCATCGGCTGGTCGCAACTCTCGGCGCTGATCTACGGCGCACGGGACGAAAAACGCGGTTTCACCGGATATGCCCCCGGCGCACTGCATCCGAAAACGGAAGTGCGTCGTGGCGTGATGGAAGCCGAATGTGCTGCCGGAATGCGTGCCTTTTTCCGCGACCGCCGTTAGCCAAGCCGCCGTGCCGTGCAAAGTTTCAGGCGATGCTTCCATCAAATTATCGGCTCCGGGTTCTCTGCTTTCGATTATCCCCGTCATTCCACTTGCCCGGGCAATAGACGCCGATTCGCTCATGAAGGCGAAGTACGGGAAGCGACACGACGCGACGAAATTGCAATGCCGGCGCTACAACCAGGCATACTGCGCCGCGATCCCGTCTTACCCGTCTCAGGTCTCCGTTGACGTTGCGATCCGTAGCCCGCCGGTACAGATCGGGTATCCCAAACGGTATTCATCGAAACAGGACGTATTGTCGCAGGCTGCCTGTACGTGCAGTTTCAGGCTGTCGGCCGTTGAGCAGGAATTTGAGATCCTGATGGATCGACATGGTCATCATGCCCGTAAACATCTCATTTGTCGAATTGCCGGTATGATTAATCGGGGACATACCAGGATCGAGGCCATACCGGATCACGTTCATCTCGCGAGCGGTATAGCGGGGGACGGAGTCACACCCTGCCGGCACTTCGTTCAGCAGGCTTGCATAATCGTATGCGCGGAGATATTCGAGCATCTTCGTCAGCGTCGAGAAAGTCACGTTTGTACGCGCTGTGATTTTGAGTTTGCTTACGCTGCCACACTTTGTCATGACGAGGTCGACGCCGTTAGCGCCACGCACCCCGTGAACAGCTGTTGCCGAAGCGTCCTTGAGCACCGAAAAATGACTCCACGTCAGCCGGGTCGATTGAATTAAGGTCGCCCTCGAGACCGTCAATCAGCACCAGCGCCGAAGCCACGTACCCGGAACTCGGAAAGGTTCTGTCCCGGCTCGCCGCTCGTCTGCAGGTTGATAATGCCGACCACGCGACCACCGGGGATGCTCGACATGGAAGTCACGAGAACTGTATATCCTTGTTGCCCACGGCTGTAAAGGCGCCCACGACGCTTATTTTGCGCTACGTGCCGCCGAGGGCTGCAACCAGTCGTGTTCGGAAGAAAAATAATAGCATGTTTTGCCCGGAATCGTTATTTCCCGACTGTTTTGCGACACTTTTTCGTCTCAACAACCGTTTATTCTTTACCGGCTTCCGTCATAACTGTACATTGCAATACATACTGCAAAAACTTTCATTTTTTAAGAGATGAGAAATTTATAACATGTAACGGTTTGCAGAGATGCGGCAAGACACGTCTCAACATGTCCCATCATGGATGCACACCGCCTCTCCTGCCATTGACACACCATCCACCCGGACGGTACATCGGGGGGATGGCCTGTTTCTACCAACACGTTGTCCCTTCAGGGGACTTGCATCTGTTATTTGAAAGCAACGATACATATAACCGGATTATCATCTTCCGAAACCGTTTTCGCAAGTTCACGCAAATCATCCTGTTGAATATAGCGCCGTTTCAGGGACTCCGCCTGCAAACTCAAAATAAAACGGTCATCATCGGTTGCACCTATAAGAGAAACCTCTTTAAGGAGTGAACCGTCGGAATGAAAATCGGCATACCGGTATGTTTTATTCTCTTTTTTGTTATAGATCCCGATACGTCCATCCTTATTAACCAAATAGCCGACTAAAATATAAGAATCGGTTTCGAACAACTGATAGCAGGCTACATATTCGGTATTCATCAAGTCCATACCGTTTGAAAGGGCATTCAGATAATCCATCGGAGGGAACGAATGATTTCCGAAAACAACCCGATAGGCTGGCTTTTCACCTTCGGATGTAATTTCATATATAACCGGATTATGTCCCTTATGGAAATAAGTCTTATCACGCACTCGGTGGAATACTTCCCTGGTCAATAAGAACTCATGTTCAACATCATAATCCCTCGGATAACAATATTGTCTATTTTGAAATAAGGAGTCTGTTGTCATCACATCGTATGTTTGTTCTCCTTTCTTATACCCTAACCACGTCCACCATGCATAACGTCCGTCGGACATAGATATAAATGTGTTAAATGCAGGTGCTTTTTTGGAATAAAGATACTCGTAGGTATTCAAATCATAAACGATAAGTTGATTTGTCCCGCCATTTACCAGAATAGTCTGCGACGTTTTATCAATCCAAAAACTCATTGGATTAACATACTCGCCGGGGCCATTACCCCGACTGCCGATCTGGGAGATGAATTTACCCTGAAGTGTATAGACTTGTATAGATTTACTGTAATTTTCGTCCAGGATGAAGATTCTATCATCCATTATCTTCGCGATTTTTATACCACCAATCAGGTTGTCTCCTCTTGTTTCCAAGGGAATAAATGTGTACGAAGGCGCCGCAGTGCGTAAAACGGCATTTTCGTCAAAAACAATTTCTTTTATCGCACTGTTGTTTGTGTTAATAAGCGTACATCCTGCAAACAAACATATTGTGCATAGTGTTATCAATTTATCCATACTGTTTTTATTTTAAATCGGCTGATTATGGCACATCGCCAGCCATTATTCACATAATTAACGTACCATTAAAATTGCCTTCAAAAATAGACGATTATATCGGATTGTCCAAATAAAAATGATGAAAATTTCATACAAAATTTATAGAGACCCCCTTATTTGAGGTAATACTTTACAATTACGGGGTTGTCATCGTCGCCTGTATTTTCAATTATTTTTTTGCTTTTTTCATCCAATAAAGATAAATCGACGTAATCCTTTAATTCGTATGGCTGAATTGCAGCATACAAAATGTTATTATTTAAACAGTCAAAGACCGGGGTTTTGTGTTTTCCCCGGTTATTAAAAAGGTAAACCGTGTTTGTTTTACGGAGATTTAAATAAGTATAATACTCATTTTTTATTTTTATAGTAGAAACGATATACTCATTATTGAAGAACGTTCTTAATGGGAGGGGAGCTTCTGATTCTAAGAATAAATAATCGTTTTTTTCTTTGTCTGTTTCATATTTATTCAAGTCAGAGGGTTTTATATTCTGTTTCCCAAAATCAATTTTGAAGGTTTTTTCCAGGGAAAGCGTTTTTTTATGGATGATATAGTGAACATACGAGAGTGCTTGTGGGGAAAAGCAAATCAGGGAATCATTCAATGGATACAGGTTGGTAATTTGAGCGTTAATTCCGGCAACAATATCATCACTGTAATCCATTTCTTTGACAATCCGTTCCTCTTCCGTATTGTAAATAATTATCCTGAACGGGTTTTCGCTCGCTGTTGCAGGAAGTATTATACTTTCATTTTCATTAACAGCATAGCTGCTTGCGAAGAATTGGCTTAACTTTTTTTCGGACGTTTTAGGCCAGGCGGGCAGATTTGTTTTATTGATAAAATTGAAATTCAAGTCGTAATTTATTAGATGGTACGGTGTCAGGATGTCGATGCCATTTAAAATATGATTATAGGAAAAGCCCATGAACGTATAGTAATCATGGGGGCCTCCTCCCATTTTATTTCCGGAATTTGAAATAAAATTACCATTTTCATCAAAGATTGAAACGAC
>JAIRZR010000339.1 GCA_031267155.1 Prevotellaceae bacterium
CGAAACATCAAATCCCGAAACCATGACGGAACATGAAGACGTTGCCCGTCGTAGCGGGAATATTGCCCGTGAAGCCCGCCAAAAGCTCGAAGCCGAAACGGGCAAGAAGGTTGTCAGTCCGCTAAACGTAAAGAGTGTGTTGAACATAGAAAGCGACGGCAAATGAACCTGTCTTTACCCTTCTTGTCGAACTACTAAGTAACTGTCAACAAATAAATTTGAGTATTAAGAAAAAGATTTACCTTTGTCGTCACAAAAAGACAGACAATAAGTGGAAGATGAAAAAATAAAAAAGCGGATAGAAACAATACTGCCAATGCTGGATGAACGACAAACTCGTATATATCTTGCGAGTGAAGCACAAAGCATCATTTTCTGATTGCTCGCGGAGAAAAAGAACAACGGAAGTAGAACCCGTCTTTGGAAAATGCAGTTACAGGCATTTGCCAATGAAACAGGATTGAATATATGTGTCAGTCATTTTCCTCCCGGGACAGGCAAATGGAATAAGATAGAGCATCGCCTGTTTTCTTATATATCAATAAACTGGCGCGGAAAACCGTTGGAAAGCCTGTTGGTAATTTTAGGGTTAATCGGTGCAACAGTCACAAAAACAGGATTGAGAGTAAAAGCTGTTTTTGACGAAAAACAATATGAAACAGGAATAAAAATTAGCGATGACGAATTGACAAAATGTAAGATAACAAGGAATAGTTTTCACAGGGAATGGAACTATTGGGGTACATTCCAAAATGTCGGTTTCCCTCTCAGGCGGCATATTTTCTGATAATTTCGATCACTTTATTCCATTTTCCACTCATGAAACATGTTCTTAAATTGAGTACATATTGAGCATACTCTCCTGACCATCGCTGTCCGGACTGTTTCATTCTCTTTTGCACTGCATTACGGTGTGCTGCCTCAATAGTGCCCGAGCCAATTCGTAATCCGCGTTCCACCTGTGTATCCATGTTGCACCGCCCGAAATGAATACCAAATTTTTACCCAAATGCTCATATTTCTCCAGCAAACGTTCCGCTTTTGCCTCAAAGTCCAAATGTCCTCCCAAATGGGCTAATGTTTGAATCGACGGATTGATTCTATGAAAGAAATCGAAAAAGAAGTAAAAGCGTGGGAAAATGCGAGAAATAATATGGATGCTAAAATAAATTGGCAATTTACGACAGAAAATGCTAGGATAAAATTATGCAGACTTTATCCGACATTTAAGGAATGACACTACATAAATAGCTATGTTATTTCGTGACATTTCCTTTGAGAATATCAAAGTATAAAGTATAAAGAATGATGACAAATTATTCGACAAATTTAACCGACAGCCAATGCGGAGCAATAATACAAATACTTGGCGACATCCATTGCGGGAAATATTGAACGCAGTTTTTTACCTGCTAAAGACCGGCTGTCAGTGGCGCATGCTACCGCACAATTTCCCGAAATGGCAGCTTGTATATCATTATTTTTCACGATGGAAGGGAGACGGTACATTCGGGGAAATACATGAAAATTTGCGTAACAAATGCAGGGAACAGCAAAAAAGGCACCGGTCGCCCGGCGCGGGACTGATCTACAGTCAAAGCGTGAAGACCACCCGTGTGGGAGGTGAAAGCCGTCGCCCTAATCCGGATTAGGGCGATTGTAGGCGATGTCCAAAAAGGTCATTTTGTTTGCATAGATTGCAGATCAAGCCCACGATGACGGACATAACCGTCACATTCACAGCTGTCATTCTAACGAATTCAGAATCTCCTACAGGTAAAAGAGGCTTTTGAGACACCCGGGTCGAAGAGTGTTCGACAACACGGAGGCGGGGTATTCGGAAATGTTGCGCCGGAAAAAAAACAGACCAAAGAATCGAAAAATGCGTGGCTGTTTTGTGGAGAGTGTACAGAACTGTACATTATATATAATACTTAAAATCGTTGGCTATATATAGCTTGATGGCTGTGTCGCACTAAAAGAGAGTCCGCAGGAACTTAAACTCCCTCGCATAAAAAAAATTGTTCCGATTCCGGGAAAATTACTAACTTAGCACGCATTTTAAACAGGAAAAATAGGTTCGAAACCACACATAAGGTTTTGGATAATAAATATTTATAATGGAAGATAATAACGTAAGAATTATTAAAATTAACATTGAGGAAGAGATGAAAACAGCCTATATCGACTATTCGATGTCGGTAATTGTTTCAAGAGCTTTACCCGATGTAAGAGACGGATTGAAGCCCGTTCACAGAAGAGTATTATTTGGAATGTCGGAATTGGGGGTCGTCTCCAGCAAGCCTCATAAAAAATCTGCGCGTATCGTGGGTGAAGTACTTGGTAAATATCATCCGCACGGCGATTCGTCGGTTTACGATGCGATGGTTCGCCTGGCGCAACCCTGGAGCATGCGCTACATGCTGGTCGACGGACAGGGAAACTTCGGCTCCATCGACGGCGATTCTCCGGCTGCCATGCGTTATACGGAAGCCCGCATGAGGAAGATAGCGGAAGAAATGCTGGCTGACATCGACAAAAATACGGTCGATTTCCAGCTGAACTTCGACGATTCTCTGGAAGAGCCTTCTGTTCTGCCCGCCAAAGTCCCGATGCTGCTGGTGAACGGAACTTCGGGAATAGCCGTGGGCATGGCAACCAATATGCCTCCGCACAATCTCAGGGAAATCTGCGACGCCGTCACTGCATACATCGACAACAGCGAAATAAGCGTTGAAGAACTGATGCATTACGTGAAAGGTCCCGATTTTCCAACAGGCGGCACTATATATGGAATACAGGGAATTAAGGATGCTTACGAAACCGGACGCGGACGGATAGTCGTCAGGGCGAAAACGGATATCGAAGTGTCCGACAAGGGACGCGAAACTATCGTTATCACGGAAATACCGTATCAGGTAAACAAAAGAACGCTGATTGAAACCATAGCCGAACTCGTCAACGAGAAAAAAATCGAAGGCATCTCGTATGTAAACGACGAAAGCGACCGCCAGGGCATGCGTATCATCGTGAAAATAAAATATGAAGCGGTAGCAAATGTTGTGCTCAACAATCTTTTCAAGCATACGCAGCTTCAGTCAAGTTTTCCGGTAAACAATATCGCGCTCGTCGACGGTCGCCCGAGGCAGCTCAATCTCCGGCAACTGATTAAATATTATGTGCGTCACCGTCACGAAGTCGTGGTCAGACGGACAAAATTCGAACTCGAGCAGGCAGAAAAACGCGCCCACATACTTGAAGGATTACTGATTGCGCTGGACAATCTCGACGAGGTGATTGCCATCATCCGGGCTTCGAAAACTCCGGACGAGGCGCGTACCGAACTCATGTCCAGATTCAATTTATCCGAAGCCCAGTCGTCTGCAATCATCGAAATGCGTTTGAGGCAGCTGACCGGTCTGGAAAGAGACAAAATAAAGGATGAACATGCGGAACTTATGATCCTGATCGGCAAGTTACAGGCAATACTCGCCGACGAAAATCTGCAAATGCAGATAATCAAGGACGAACTTGCCGACGTAAAGGCAAAATATGGCGACGAACGCCGTACGAACATCGTTCTCACTGCCGAAGAGTTTAATCCCGAAGATTTTTACGCCGACGAGGACGTCATTATAACAATCTCGCGTTTGGGATATATCAAGCGCACTCCGCTCAACGAATACCGCCTGCAAAGCAGGGGCGGAATAGGCTCAAAGGGAAGCACAACGAGAGACGACGACTTTATAGAACATATTTACGTAGCCAACATGCACAGCACCATGCTGTTCTTTACCAAAAAGGGACGCTGCTACTGGCTGAAGGTTTACGAGGTGCCCGAAGGTTCCAAAACTTCCAAGGGTCGTGCAATACAGAATGTTATCAACATCGAACCTGAAGACAAGGTAATGGCGTACATCAATGTCAAAACGCTTGCCGACGAAGAATATATCAACAATAACTACATCGTACTGTGTACAAAACGGGCAACTGTCAAGAAAACGCGCCTTGCGGAATATTCACATCCGCGTGTGACTGGCGTCAATGCCATCACTATCAGGGATAACGATGAACTTCTGGAAGCCAGCCTGACCAACGGCTCAAACGAGATTGTTATGGCAGCAAGAGAAGGTAAAGCCGTAAGATTCAACGAATCTGACGTCAGACCGATTGGACGTACGGGAGCGGGCGTACGCGGAATGACAATTGGCGAAAGCGACGAGGTGATTGGCATGGTCTGTGCACAGAATCAGAATGCCCAGATACTGGTCGTTTCCGAAAACGGCTATGGAAAACGTTCGGAACTGGACGATTACCGGATGACAAAACGCGGAGGTAAAGGAGTGAAAACCTTGAATATCACGGAAAAAACAGGAAAATTAATCGCAATAAAGAATGTTACCGACGAAAACGATCTCATGATAATCAACAAGTCCGGCTTGACAATCCGTTCGGCTGTTTCGGAAATAAGCCTCCTGAAAAGAGCGACGCAGGGCGTGAGATTAATCAAACTGAGGGACAAGGACTCGATTGCCGCCGTCATACAGGTCGGCAAAAGCGAAGAAAAAACCGAAGCCGAAGTCGAAGTTGAAGAAAATGTCAGCGAGATCCAAACTCCGGATGCCGGGACAGAAACAATAAACGAACAGACTGCATCATGAAAAAGTTTTTAATTGCGGCATTTTTGATTGTATATGTGAATATTGCATTTCCTCAAAAGTTTGAAAAGAGAATTGCTTCAAGCAACAGCGATATCGAAAATCTGAAAAAGGGATCCAATTCCAGGACATGGATTGCAAGGGGAAAACTGTTCTACGAGATAGCGAACGAGCCTGTTTTGAATTTAATGGCAGGAATGAGCGAAAGCGCATATAAGGTTGTCATACAGGGTGAAGCGGTAAGCGAAGCAACGGAAACCATAGACGGAAAAACGTATAAGGTACATACCCTGTCAAACAAAAAAGCATATCTTGCATCGGAAATGCTGATGTTCTGGGATGTGCTCAAATACGAAATCCCCGACCCGATGCGGAAATCGTATGAGGCTTATCAGAGAGCGAAAATCCTTGACAGGAACGGTAAAAATTCAAAAAAAATAGCGGAAGGTCTGGACTTGCTGGCGACGCTGTCCAAAAGCACAGCGTTTAACAAGTATTATGCCGGGAAACTTCCCGAATCGGCCGAGTTGTTCAAGCTGTCAATAGACTGCTCGTCCGACCCTTTAGTCGGAGAAGTTGATTCTCTGGCTTATTATTTTGTGGGCGTTATTTCGAGCGATATTGGCAGGGATTCCATTGCCGAACAGTATTTGCGCAGAGCGATTAGTCTGGGTTATACCGAGAAAGGCGACGCATACGCATATCTTGGAAAAACGCTTACAAATCTTGAACGGGCAAACGAGGCGAGAGAAGTTCTGGAAAAGGGTTTTTCCCTGAATCCCGACAATCAGCAGCTGATATTCTCCCTGATCAATAGCTACATGGCTCAGGGAAAAGACCCGAAGGATATTGTCCCGCTGATAAAAAAAGCCCAAAAGGCGGAACCGGATAATCCGGGACTGTACACTGTCGAGGGACAGCTGTATGAAAAAACGGATGATTTGGAAACCGCTGTCGAATGTTTTAAAAAAGCCGTCGATATCGATCCAAACTATTTCTATGGCTATTCGGCTTTGGGACTGCTGTATTTCAACTCGGGAGCAAAATATACCGAACAGGCTGTGGTGGAGAAGGATAATACGGAATATGAGAGGCTGCTCAATCTTTCCGACAATCAGCTTGTCATGGCATTGCCTTTCCTCGAAAAGGCTTTCGACTTGTCCAAAGACAATATGACGCTTGCCAAACCTGTAATTCAGGCACTGAAAGATATTAATTTCCGTTTCCGCTACAAAGGCGATTCCTTTAAGGAAAATGCAGAGAAATATTCGAAACTTCTGGGAAATTGAATGAGCACACGCCCTGTTCCGACCTGCCCGGCGCAGGATAAACAGCGAACATGTATTCGATAACTGTATAGTGTTCGTTTCGCAACTAAGAGCGAAATGACGTTTAACCAAGACATTACATGTGGATAGTGAATGCATATGCATTTCATCAAATAAGATAATATCAAAAATATCAAACACAAGCATTACCTTTGCACAATGAAAAAAGTGTACTGGGACTACATATCCCCTGCCTTCGTCCGAGCCACGAAGTTCCCTTGCGAATTTGGGATTATTGTTTGAAGACTGAAAGTTTTTGGAGCATAGCTATCATCATTATAATTTTTTCACTTTTTATGCAACAGTAAAGTTGCCGACGTGACTTTGTGGAAGCAAGAACTTCCGGCATGAAAACTTCGGCTGAAGTTTCATTCCGGAGTTTCAAAACTATTTCTTTTTCCCGACATTTTGGAAACGGAGTCAATATGCCCTCCCTTCATTTTGCCCGTTCCAAAAGATAATCGACCGTATTGAACATCAGATTACGGAAACTTTCGATTTTCCAGTCGTCCCAGTGTCCGAGCGAGGTATAGACAATATTGCTGCCGTTGAGCCAGAAGACGGGTTCGGACGGTTTGCCGGGATTTGCGCCCGTCAGCAGTACCTGCACGCTGTCGGAACGTAAAGGCGCGCACCGGTACAGCCAGTTCAGACTGTTGAACGTCTTGACATCTTTCAGCAGGGGATGGCTTTCCATGCCCGGCACGAGGACAATATCCGTACCTTCCTTGAGATGCGCGTAATGTCCGCGATAGTTTCCGCCCCAGATGTCTTTGTCAAGTTCAGTCCACTGCGACAGGAATCCGGAAGCCTTTTCGGCAGCCTCCACAATTCCGCCGCCTTCGCGGGGAACATTTCCGTTGGCGTCGAAAGCCACCGCCGAAGTACGCAGTCCCAATACCGGACGTCCCGAAGTTACATACTGCCTGATTGCCATCATTTTCTCCGGCTCGAGGGCGCGGCGTCGAATAAACAGCACAGCCATGTCGGCGCCATCGAGAATCTGCAGGTTTTCGAGATTGTGCCGTCCTTCGCCTTCCATTCGCGGAACGCCCAGAGCAAAATCGCAGTGAATGTTTTTCAGCGTCAAGTCGTGTGCAAACTCCGGCAGGCAGCGGTTGGCATGATATTCGCCTTCCGCCGTCAAAAAGGCAATGCGCCTGCGCCGGTCGCCCGAGAAGACAAACTGCTTTTTGCCGGTAAAATCTGTGGAAACAATCGAGGGGCAGACATGCGTTTCAATATACTCAATCATCAGGTCGAGACCTGAAAAATGGTCGATGAAAGGCACCTTTTCGGGATTGTACATAAGGTCGGTCATGTCGCGCATCAGGACAACGTTCATGCCCATGCGCTTCATGGCGCGAAGCCCGAAAGAGCGCGCCATTACGCACATGTTGGTTGCAACGCCCGTCAGTATCACGTTTTTGATTCCCTTTTTCCTGAACCATGCGCCAAGTTCCGCTCCCGAATCGCTGATAAGATCGTCTTTTTCGATTGACAGGACGTCGATCTGTCTTGTCCACGCTCTGTACGGCTTACAGTCGCCGCTTTCGCAGCCTTCGTCCGACTGGTCTATGGGCCAGACGGCATCCTTTTCCGAAGGCAGTTTACCGCCATTTGCCAGGGACGACAGTTTGGCATCCCTGTATCTCATTGCCTCCCTGCGCTGTGGGTAATCTTTGTAGTAATCCATACATTCGCTTGGCGCATGCACGATTTTCACGCCTTTGCTGCGGGCGTCTTTCACTACCTGCTCCAAAGCGAAAGCTAATTCCCCGAAGCGAGCATTACTGATGTCGCACCAGTGTTTGTCCCACATATCGCATATAACAAGCGCTGTTTCGGACGGTTTCCATGTTTCTATCCTGCTGACTGTCATCCATGCGCCTTCGTCTCCTTCCCAACTGGACGGAACACGTTCCTGCATCGAGATACGCAGGGGCAGATTCATATATCCGACAATATTTTTTTGGGGACGGGTGACGTCAAGAATACGGTCTTGCCGAAACTTGTCGGCAGAAGGTTCGGTCTGTGCAAGGGCTGTTTCTGTCATCATGCCGAACAAAAGACTAATTGCTAAAAATTTTTTCATAATCCATTTATAATTCATAATTCTTTTTTTAAGATGCTATTAAAATTTAAAGGGTTGCATGAAGTATCTACTGCAATATGCATATCTCTTTCCGTAACTTGTGCCGTAAAACCTGCTATCCCAAGGTCGAAATAGTAAAATTTGGGAGACTGAATTACCCTGCGTTTCTTCCCGCAAGAAAGACGGTCTCCGGAAAAGACGTTCAAATTCTTCGCTTTTCAACAAATCATAATACGGAGCTTCGGGAAATAAGGTTTTCAATAAGGTGCTTTTTTCCACCTGCCTTGCTCCCCAAAGAAACAGGGAATCATCTTTGACTTCTTCCAATTTTAAAAACCGACAAAATATCATATCAATTTCGTTTTATCATGATAAACTGAAGTACAGCTCCGGAAATATATGGATTTTCACCACCGCTTTTTATTTATATATGTTGAATAATCAACTTTATACTTCATTCATCATGATAAATATTTTTTGTACAAATATATGAATTATTTTTTGTTTTATTCTCAATATGCAGATAACCGTAATATTTGTATGGGTATCTCTTAATCTTTAACTTTAACTGAGCAGTCTCCGCGGGTCGCGGCTTGTAGTTATGAAAATATAGCCCTGTCGGCCTGTCGAGCTAATCCAATTTTCGACGATACTCAAAATTATGTCGTGCACAGTATAGTGAATTAATGAATACCGCGTTAAATAATGAATACCGTGTTAAAATCCCAATCATTTTATAACATAAAGTGATCTTAACGCTGTTTCGACGCTTAAATTCGGCGTAACACTTGTTTGATTCGATTTTACTATTGATGATCCCATTTTTTCCATTGCTCTGCATACTTTGTAAGTAATTTCTTCGGGAACAAAGGTAGTGTAGATTTTTATATTCACACTAAATTAACGTCACACCCGATTTCGTTACGGTATCTGGATGGCGAAATTCCGGTGTGGTGTTTAAAGTAACGGCTCAGGTAGGATTGATCGGGAAAATTCAAGTCGTCCGCAATCTGCTGTATAGAAAGTTCGACGCACTGCAACAGCACTTTTATTTCCAGAATAAGCCTTTTGTCTATCAAGTCTTTTGGAGATTCGCCAGAGGTATTTTCGGAAGTGATTTTACCTAAGTATCTTGGTGTAATGGATAGCTTTCCGGCGTAAAACTCCACATTCCTTTCCGTTTTGATATGCCTGTCGAGCAGGGAGAGAAAATCGTAAAAGCGATTCTGTTTAATGGAATACCGGCTTTCTGCCCGTTCAAAGACCTGCAGGCATTTGTCATATACATATAAAAAATAGTTCTGTACAAAATTGCGCTGCATGAACTGAACAAAATTGTTGTTCTTTTCATTGTGCACCAATTCCGCCATTTCCATGCGGAGTTTTGTGCTTTTAAGAAATTCGCTGCCTTCCGGAAGCAGATAAAACGGCGCGCTGATCAGGTATTTGGAAAAGGAAATTCCCAACCTCAGTATGGTCTGCTCGTATATCTCCTTTGAAAAGACGAACATCTTGACCCAAAAATCCTCCGAAGTTTCCAAAATTATGAAGACGGTACCGGGCAGGATTATGGTTTCCTTGTTTTTCATAATCCTGCTTTCGAGCAGACCGACACGGATAAGCGCCGTTCCGCTGACGCAAAGAAACACCAAACCGCCATCCATGCGACAGGGTAAATTCCCAAAATCGTGCAAGTTCGATTCCCTGTAGTAATAATGGACGCCTTGCAGATGAAAACTGTTCTCCATAATTCTCTGAATTAAAAATCAAACATAAAACGGGCACAAAGATACGATAATTCCAATTATTGACAGTCCGTCTGATGGATAGGGTGTACGACAAAATTCCGCATTTCAATTACCCGTAGGTACTGTGTTAATTTCCAAATTTTTTTTCATTTTTTTGCTTCAAGCTGATATTTAGCGAAAAATATTTACCTTTGCTCAGCCAAAAGGAAGGCATTTTCAAGATGTCTATCCTGTATTGCGGGAAGAAAGGCATAATTTCCCGCAATTTTTTTTAAGACTGCTGCATGTAAAATCAATAAAAAAATGGTCAAAAATCGTCGGAAACAGTTTTTTTTTTAAGGCATGGATTCCCTCTAAAAATATCAAAGAGGACTGTTATGCTCACAACCCTCTTCTTTGACATTTTTGTCGGTCAGTCAAATTTATCCCTTTCATATAACTCCTTTCCAATTAATTCATATCAAGTCAATTGGATATTTGCTAAATTTTCATATATTTTAATTTGCTCTTCAATTTTATCGACATATTTTTTGACACTTTTTA
>JAIRZR010000368.1 GCA_031267155.1 Prevotellaceae bacterium
GGCAGCACGCGTCCTGCCTTTGACTACGTCGAACTTACGTTTCAGGCAGCAGTAGAGGGGAGACGCGTCTTCCGCAAGCTGCGCTTCGCTTGCATGCGGTTACGAAAATAAAGCCCTTCCGGCTATGATGCCTTGAGAAAATTTTGGACAATGTAATAATGAAAAATGTAATGTTTATTTTCTGACAACTCCTTAGCCAGGACATAACAAAAGGCGTCATCATAAGTCGAAGCAAACCATCGTTGTCCGTCATTGCGAACGAAGTGAAGCAATCCAGAGAAGCCTATTAATGTGCTGCTTACGAAAAGCGTCATTGTAAGGGCGCAGCCCGAAGCAATCCAATGATTAACAGTATTATAGATTGCTTCGCTCGCAATGACGATGTGAGGGACTTTTTGTACATCCCCAACTGCTACGCAGTTCCGGTAGAGCGCTGTCTATGTCCCCGAACTGCGCCTGCGGCTTGTTCGAAGTTATCCATATTGGACGCCATACGGCGTCAGTCTGCACTGCACAAAACTACCCCGCGCGGGGTATAAAAACTAAAAGTTAGCTGGCGTGCGTCAGCTAACTTTTAGTTTTTAGTTTTTAGTTTTTAACTCTTTCAACATATCTGTATCACTTGAATATTCAATAAATATGCTAATTTTTTGATAGTTGCAGCCACATGTCCTGTTCCGATAGCGCAATGATGCGATGGACCTGCCTTTGACCACATGTCAATAAATGTACGCGCTCCCACCGGAAAACGGTAACGGCTGTTGGTATTGCCTATTTCCAGTATCGGACCCGGTACCGAAGCGCCTTCGGCAAGCAGAAGAAATACTCCGTTGCGGTTTTCGCATACCGAAAGCAGGGTCACATCGCCGTGGCGCACTGTCATTTGAATGGAAAGACCCTTGCCCGGCTTTCCGTGATACACCGGTACGGGAACCAGTTGAACCCGTCCTTCCGCAATGGCAAAATGCGCAGGTCCGTCGTGACCCAGCATCACAACATCGTCGTTGAAATCCATAGCATAAAACTCGGAGAAAGAGCCTCCAGCGCCTGTCAGCGACATGATTTTCATTGCCTGTACATTCTTGACCTCGCATTCGCCTGCCACAGGTATCCCCTTTCCGGTCAGCAAAGTATTGCCGGCAATCAGCGAAGTGACAATGTTTTCGTATTCGTTGCCGCTGTATCCTTCGTAATAGTATGCCAGCGCGCCCAGTTTCCGAACCTCAACCAGCCGGTCAAGTGCGACAGCAGTACGCGCGGCGCGTTCCAGTTCGCCGGCTTCACACTGCGGCGATACGTCGAACTGTTCGGAAAATTCCTGCAATTTTGCCGCGAGGTCTTCATCTGTAACCGCATCCCTGTACGCTTTCAGTTCGCACATTTCGAGCAGCTCGATATGCGTCCCGAAGACGGACGACTGCAGTGTCGTATCGGTATATACGTCCAGCATTCCGCAATAGTAGTGACCGAGTATTCCCATCCGGTTACGTCTCATTCCTGCTTTTGCGCGGGCTGCGTCTATCCATTCGCCGATTTCCTTCCACACATATTCTTCCTGCAAATATCCCGAAACAATCTCGTAGCCAATGCCTGCGCGGTTGAGCACCGAAGCAAATTCCGGCAGCGAACACGCCTGACAGTGTGCAAGCCATTCTCCGGTCATCTTCCCTTTGTCTTTCATGGCGTTCAAAGCCTGATAATCAATAGCAGCCACGGGCTGGACATTCAGGATAATGACGGGAACGCCTGTCTCCTGCACTATTGGCAATATGGTGGACGACAGTGCATACGTCGAAATAAACAGGAAAACGATTTCCACATCCTCACGCTTCAGCAGAGCGGCAGCCGCATGTGCCTTTTCGGGAGCATCCACCATTCCGGCGTCAATTACCTCGGCTCCGAGAGCGTTCATTTTTTCTGCTATTTCCCTTTGATATCCTGTCAAACGGGCAAGCAGTCCATCAAACTGTGGCCAGTAGGTATCCAGTCCTACGCCAAAAAGTCCGACTCTTATTTTTTTATTCATCTGGTAAATATTTAAAGTATTATTCATTTTTTCCTGTATGACTATACTGTGATCAGCGGCAATATGACCTTGAAATCGCCGTCTTCCCTTTTTATCGTTATTTTCTTTGCCGTCAGCAGGGTAAATCTCTCCGACAGATTGGACAGTCCTATCCCGTTACAGTTGGATATGTCCAGTTTTTCGTGTATGGGATTGGAAATAATCAATTCGTTCCTGTCGTTCAGCACGATTGAAATTTCCATGGTGTTGTCGCTGTCGACTACATTGTGTTTCACGACATTTTCGACCACGGGAAGCAAAGACAGGACGGGGATCATTAAAAGATCCTGTTTTTCTTCAGGAACGCTTATTGAAAAACTGAGCTTATTGGCATAACGTACCTCAAACATATACCGGAACGCCTCCAGGAAATCCAGTTCTTCCCTGAGGCAGACCAGCCCCTTTTTGTCGCTTTGCAGGATATAGCGGAACACTCCCGACAGTTTGTGGATATACTCCAGCGTCTGGGTTTTCTTTTCCTCGCGTACCAGTGCGGTTATGCTGTTGAGAGAGTTGAAAAAGAAGTGCGGATTCACCTGTGAAGACAGTGCATTATACCGGCTCTGCAGATTTTCGGTTTTCAGCTGTTCTATCTCCAGCTCCCTGTTTTTTTGCTCGTTATACATAGTGTAAACATATCCGGTCAAGGTACACAGCAAACATGTGACAATAAACTGGAACAGTAAAATCCCTGTGAAACAGTCGACATGCTTGCTCATGAGCGCAAGAGATATGAACGCATATATCCCGTAAGCCATAATGGTCAGCAACAGCGTCTTTAACAGCCGTTTGGAGAATGCGAGAGTACTCAGTTTGCGTATGTTTACCAAAAGCAGCATCCATATTAAAACACAGAAAAAGCAGTATCTGAAAAAGAAAACAGGCAGAAATTCGGCGTCGTATTGCTGATGCCAGAACAGCGCGTTTATATTTGGATAAATTATAAATGTTCCCATTACAATGCTTGTTATCAGCACTGTCCTGTTGGAAGCAAGTTTGTCGAACAAATTCATTTTAACAATATTTAAAATCACCTAATTTTTTGCAAAGGTAGTCTGATTTTATGAATTATCTGCAATAAAAGCGTCTTTTTTATCTTTGTTTTTTTCGCTTTTAAGTCTGATTTTTTCGTTTTCATAAAGAAAGTGAAATCTGTGAATGTTTATCTCCCTATATTTGTACCGTTGATTACATCTCGTTGATTTGTAATTGTACGTTGGTAGGTTTGTTTAAGTTAATAGTTGATGAGAAGTTGTTGAATGAAAATTCAATTTCTTCATTGGAAGAAGTAGCAAGCGCTCTCATGAGCGGTTTATAATGGTAGAGGGCGCTTCTACAATTCTGATTTTTATGTTTTGATTGTATCGAGTGATTCAATAATAATGTGTTTTTTTGGTTGAAAAATCCTGTCATTGTTAAAGTTATTAGTGCTTTTCTTTCTCAGTGGCAGGATTTCAATTTTTGTAGAATTTATACTATTCGCAGCATTAAGGGACGAAAAATAAATAACATATAAATGTTTAATGTCACAAATTTAATTGCTGAAATAAAATTGCCATGTCCAATTGCCCATAGGGCATTAATATCAATAGAAATTTGTCCAATACATCTTCACAACCCCGTTAGGGGTTGAATCAACCGCAGGTTGAATGTGAGGATATTTTGCAAGCAATTCCGCCACTTGCCATCGCGTGCAAGCCTTAAAAGGCTTGTAGCTGGAGGTAAACGGTTTTCTATTGATATTAATGCCCTGCGGGCAATTAATCAACGCTATTTAACTTTTAGTTTTTAACTCTCTTAATGCCCTACGGGCAATTTCGCAGTGCGCATTATGTTCACAGTATCATGAAACTGTTACACCTTATTTATTTCACGTCCCTAAAGGATGAATACATGCTTGATGCGACCTTTAAAAACGGGGATATTGCCATAGGGCGTTGCCCTATGCTGTTGATTATCGGGCTTTCAGCCCTTAACTTGATGACATTGCCCGTCAGGGGTTGAACACCTGCGGCGTTCGTGAATGGGCGGGAAATATTTTCTATTGATATATAAACCCTTTCATATAACAATATCGCAAACGACTAATATGAAGCAGATTATTGATGCTACAAAAAATCCCGTCAGTCCCCCATTAAAACCTTTAATGGGGGACTGACGGGCTATTCTTATCCCGAACTTTCATATAACAATATCGCAAACGACTAATATGAATCAGATTATTGATGCGACAAAAAATCCCGTCAGGGATGAAATATCGGTAGAAAACAGTCGGAAATCGGTAAGAATCCCGTCAGGGATGACATGTAAAAACGGAGATACCACATGTCATCCCTGACGGGAT
>JAIRZR010000369.1 GCA_031267155.1 Prevotellaceae bacterium
ATCCCGTCAGGGATGACATGTGGTATCTCCGTTTTTACATGTCATCCCTGACGGGATTCTTACCGATTTCCGACTGTTTTCTACCGATATTTCATCCCTGACGGGATTTTTTGTCGCATACATAATCTGCTTCATATTATTCGTTTGCAATGCTGTTATATGAAAGACAATTGGAAAAGGGTATAGAAATACTGAAAATTTCAGAATAGCAATCCTCTTTTTTCACGGTGATCCTGACATGCTTCCACACAAATAACGGTAGAACCATTTATTTCACGCCCCTGAGCATGGTATATTTTTTTTGCATATTAAATTTTATTATTAATTTTGCGCCCGTAAATCATATTCGGAAGAAGTAATTTAGATAAACAGTTTTAAAAATGAAATGTTTGAATTTAAATGGAAGATCAGGAATAAAAACGGCAGTTTCCAACCGCCTGAAAAACCCTGAGCATTCCGGCATGATTTTTTTGAACACATACATATATATAATGTGCAGGCTTACCGCCCGCGGCGGAAGACTTGAATATTGCATATACCGGAGCGCCCCACTTCGGGCGGAACTTGCATATTGTATATACAGGCGTCTCGCCCGCGGCGAACGACTTGTATATAGCATATACAAGCGTCTCGCCCGCGGCGAACGACTTGTATATAGCATATACAGGCGTCTCGCCCGCGGCGAACGACTTGTATATAGCATATACAAGTATCTCGCCCGCGGCGTGAGACTTGTATATAGCATCTACACGCGTCTCGCCCGCGGCGGGAGACTTGTATATAGCATATACAAGCGTCTCGCCCGCGGCGGGAGACTTGTATATAGTATACACAACACCATCGCTGAAAATTTTAAACTAGTAGTAATAATATAAAGTAAAGTAAATATGAAAAAGATTTTAACTGCTCTCTTACAAAAATTCCGTAACGAAGCGCACTACGAATTCATGATTGTATTTCGTAACCTGATTCAGAAATTTCCCGCCATACAGTCGATACTTGTCGCATTATGGCCGGATTTCCTGTCATTCCTCACAAAGGAAGGAGAACTGATTAACCTGATGCGTAAAAGCGATTATACCAAACGCATCGAACAGGCCGACGCCCGGGTGGACAGGGCGGTCATAGGCATGAAGGAAGCTATCAAGTCGTTTATGCATCATTTCGACCCGGCAATGATTGCTGCAGCGGAAAGCCTGAACAACCGGTTTGCCGCTTTCGGCCGTATTTCCCAAAAATCGTATGAGGAAGAAATTGCCATTGTCAATCTGCTGATTGCCGATCTTAACACTCCCGAGTATTCGAGCAAGATCGCGACGCTCGGACTTTCACCCTGGATATCCGAACTGCAGGCCGCCGAAACAGAGTTTGAACTGCTGATCGGACAGCGCAACGTCGAGACCGCAATGAAACCGCAGGGACCGCTCAGGGAAATACGCAGGCAGATCAACGCCCTGTACCATAAAATGATCGACCGCATCACTGCCGCCGACACCATGGACGGAGCCGAAACTTACAAGCTCTTTATCGACGAGCTCAATGCCCAGATCAGGTATTTCAACATCCACAACACCCCCTCGCAGACAAAGAAGGATATCGGCGCCGGCGACAGCTGCATGGTCGAAACCATTGAAATACAGTATTACACGGGCAAAGCCATTACTCCACTCCCGAAAGCGTTCTACAGGGAAGGCGGCAAACAGGAAGTCGAACTCGTCTTTGGAAAAGACTTTTCGCTTACCTACAAAAACAACGTGGAAGCAGGAACTGCAAGCGTAACGCTTCACGGCAAAAACGAATACAGGGGACGGAAAACAGTAACGTTTAATATTATCAGACAATAGAGTTAAAAACTGAAAGTTGAACAGCGTTAATTATGGTATGCGAAATAAACAGGATATAACAGATTATAAAAAACTCTGGATTGCTTCGTACCTCGCAATGACGGATAACCGTATGATATTACGCCTGTTGCATAGTACACGGTTACCCGTCATTGCGAGGAACGAAGCAATCCAGAAAGTTCAATTGTTATATGTTATTAATTTTTCTTCCCTATATAAAACAGCGCTTTTTTTCCCGGAGGTTTCTTTTACTCTTCACGAAATAAAATCATTACAATGAATAAAATAGAAACACTGTCCATCGTTATTCCGGTGTATAATGAAGCGGCGACAATCCGTACGATACTGGACAAAATCTGCGCATCCGTCCTGACAGGCGGCATAGGGAAGGAAATCGTTATTGTGAACGACTGTTCGCAGGACAATACGGTTGAAATTATCGAAAACTATATTGCCTCACATGCCGGGATCGATATCAGGCTGTTCAGCCAGCCGGTCAATTCGGGCAAGGGAGCCGCTCTGCGCAGGGGCATCGAACATGCGCGGGGCGATTACGTGATAATTCAGGACGCCGATCTGGAATACGATCCCGACGACTACAACCTGCTGCTGAAACCGGTACTGACGATGAATGCGGATGTGGTTTACGGCTCGCGTTTCTCGGGCGGAAATCCTCACAGGGTGCTCTTTTTCTGGCATACGATAGGAAACAAGCTGCTGACATTTATTTCCAACGTGTTTACCAACCTCAATCTGACCGATATGGAAACATGCTACAAGCTGTTCCGCGCAGACATTATAAAAGGCATAAGGCTTGATGAAAACCGCTTCGGCTTCGAGCCGGAAGTTACCGCCAAAATCGCGCGTATCAGAAACCTGCACCTGTACGAAGTGGGGATTTCGTACTGCGGGCGCACTTATGCCGAAGGCAAGAAAATCGTGTGGAAAGACGGATTCCGGGCAATATACTGCATCGTGAAATATGGCATTTTTAAACGCAAGTAAATAAACGTAAGTAAATAAATAAAATAAATAACAGATATGAAGGGCAGGAGAAACATGCACGCTCCGAATGGCGCGAAAAAGGAGAGGAAGGAGAAAAAGGAGAAAAAAACACTGTTCGAGCGCATTAACCGGTATCTTGAACTGAAACACCGTGCAGTATTCGGGATAATACTCCTTGCGTCCGTACTTTTTTCGATTCTGCTGTTCGACGCCAAAATCAACATGATGGGCGACGATTCCGACTATATAATGTACGGGTACAGATTTGCGGACAGCTTCAGTTTCCCGGGTTTCAGGGGGCCGTTCTATCCGATTCTGCTAAGTCCCTTCATTGCCGTTTTCGGCATCAACATTGTGATGCTTAAAGCGCTGTCGGGAATAATGATCACCGGCTCGCTGTTCCTCATGTACAGGGCTTTCTACGGACGCATCCCCGCGCTGATACTGTTTTCAGGCCTGCTTCTTGCCGGCACCAATGCGTTCCTGCTCTTCTATTCCTCGGCGGTTTTGAGCGAGCCTCTTTTCCTTTTACTGCAGTCGCTGCTGATACTGCTTTTCTGCCGGTACTTTGTTGACGCGAAAGACGGCGTTCCGGCAGGGAAACAGATACTTCAGTTTCTTGTCATCGCCCTCACCGTGCTGTGCCTGACGCTCACCCGCACCGTGGGCTATGCCGCAGCGGGCGTGATTGCCGTTTATTTCCTGTTTTTCGGGCAGTGGAAAAAGGCGCTGATGTCGATTGCCGCAAATGCGGCGGTGTTCGGGCTTTTCGGGCTGATGAAAAAGCTGCTCTGGCCTGCCAGCGGGAGCGCCTACGATCTCAGCGCCTTCTTCACAAGGGACATGTACAATCCCGACAGGGGAATGGAAGACTTCGCGGGAATTGCCGTGAGGCTGTTCGAAAATTCAGTAACCTACCTGTCAAGGTACATATACCAGTTCCTGGGCCTGCGGACAGGCATCGGCAGCCCTTCGGTATTCATCACGCTGATTATCGTTTTCGCGTTTCTGCTGGGAGGATACATGGCATACAGGAAGAACAGGCTGCTGTTTTTTGCGGCGCTTCACACGCTGGGATTCTGTCTTGCCAATTTCATCATCCTTCACGCCACATGGATGCAGGAACGGTTCATAATAGTATATTATCCCCTGATTCTGACTGTCATTCTTGCCGGAGTGTACTATCTGCTGCAGGCTAACAGGCGTCTCCACTTCCTGTATATTGCACTTGTCGCGGTATTTTTCGCGGGGAGCTTCAGCCAGACGCTGGACAGGACGGGAGACAATGCAAAGGCGCTGAAAATGTACCTTTCGGGAAATATCCTCTACGGACTTTCGCCCGACTGGCAAAACTACATACAGGCCTCGAGGCTCGCGGCAAAAGAGGCGCCCGAATCCGCGGGCATTGCCGCGCGAAAACCAAGTACGTCCATGATATACGCCAACCGCCCCTTTCACGGCATATATTCCGTACCGAGCGTTTCCAAGGACACGCTGAATACGTGGCGGCCGGGTCCCGGCAAAACCGCTGCTGTTATAGACCTGGGTACACAGGACATCCCGTCCCTGTCCGAATACCTGACTTTTGTTGCCGTCGGCAATACGGACATCGGGGATCTCAAATTCCAGACTGCCGGAATCTACGAAATCAATCCCGCCGACAGCCTGTACGTGAAAGCTCTGGCAGACGGCATCGGCGCCGCATATACGCAGGATTACATGCAGTACAGTGAAAATTTCCTCAAAACTCCGGACAATCTGCTCTA
>JAIRZR010000391.1 GCA_031267155.1 Prevotellaceae bacterium
ATGCTGTTATATGAAAGACAATTGGAAGAGGGTACAGAAATACTGAAAATTTCAGAATAGCAATCCTCTTTTTTCACGGTGATCTTGACATGCTTCCACACAAATAACGGTAGAACCAAAAAATATGTGCCTTTGCCCGCAATACAAGTATTATTATGACGATGATAAGAATGTCAGGAAATAAGAACAACGTAAGCCCGCGCAATGCCAACACAAACTTGTGCAATGCGATCGCAAGCTCGCACAATGCCAATGCAAGCCCGTGCAGCGTTAAAGCAAGCTAAAGCAAGACAGTGCAGCGTCAATGCAAGCCAGTGCAGCGTTAAAGCAAGCCCGTGCAGCGTTAAAGCAAGCCCGTGCAGTGTCAAAGCAAGCCCGTGCAGCGTCAAAGCAAGCCCGTGCAGCGTCAAAGCAAGCCCGTGTAATAAAAGTAATATTAAAAAATATCATATTAATTTTAAATTGTAAAAAACAATGGATAGTAAAACGAAAAGATTGCACTCGTACGATCTAAAGAAGGACGCCTACACCTTGGACGCTATCGAAGGCATCAGTAATTATGCCCCGTCCGTTCACAATTTTAGTCCGCGTTTGGTATAATTATTAATTGTTATACTGCGCGCGGAGCAGTTTTATGCATTGTGGGGGAAACTCCGTAAGGAGTTCAAAATGGATAACTCCGAACAAGCGTAGCGCAGTTCGAGGTACATACATCTCTCCACAATTCCGTAAGGAGTTGAACAGTAAGAATTTTTTTCTATCAAGCCCACAAGGAATTGAACTCCTTCGGAGTTCTGACGGAGCTTTGACGGTTTACCCCGGGCTGCGCTTCGCTTGCCCAGGGTTATCTATATCAGACGCCTACGGCGTCAAAAAGACGCGTAGCATCTTTACCTGTTTATATCGCAATTTTAGCCCGCGCGGAGAATACTCATTGTTAATTATTCATTGTTAATTATTCATTGTTAATTGTTAATTGTTAATTGTTAATTGTTAATTGTTAATTGTTAATTGTTAATTGTTAATTGTTAATTGTTAATTATTAATTGTTATATCGCCGGCAGCAGTATTTCGAAACATGCGCCTTTTTTGTCCGGGACGAACAGTATCGTACCGCCGAAGCTTTCGATTATACTTTTGGATATTGCCAGACCGAGACCCGTGCCTCCCGATTTGGTCGTAAAATTGGGATGAAACAGTTTCTTTGCGGTTTCGTCGGAAATTCCCGCGCCATTGTCGGAGATTCGTATTGCGTAGTTTGCATCCCTTCTTTCCAGCGCGATTGTAATTTCCGGATTCGGGACATTTTCCAGAGCCTGTACCGAGTTTTTCAGGAGATTGGTAAAAACCCTCTGCAGCTGTTCCCTGCTGGCGGCGACCCGGCGTTCGCTTCTGTCGCCGGCGTAATTAATTTTCAAGTCCCCGTATCCCGAGAACAGCGATATCGCCGACAATATTTCCTGCGACAAATCTATCCGTTCCAGTTCAATCCTGCCCATCCGTGCGAAATTCGAGAACTCCGAAGCGATGTATGTCAGAATGTCGATCTGTTCGAGAGTTGACCTGATTGCCGCGTCCATTTTTTCCTGCCATCCCGGACGGTTATCCTCCTTCATCTTCATGGCGAGCTGGATATTCAGTTTCATTGGCGTCAGCGGATTCTTTATTTCGTGGGCGATTTGCCGAGCCATTTCGCGCCATGCCGATTCGCGTTCATTTTCAGCCATGATTTTGGCGCTTTGGGCGAGTTCCCCGATCATGCGGTTATATGCCCTGACCAGGTCGCCAAGCTCGTTGTTCCATTCATAGTCTATCGGTTCCGGGCGTTTGGCGAAATTCAGTTCAGCCATTTTCCTGCGCACCAGATCCAGCGGCAGCGTGATCTGGTTCGACACAAATACCGCAAGCGCTATACCTGTAATAATAAGAAAAATATAGATATTCATTATCGCGCCGGTCAGCGAGAGCAGCTCGGTTCTCAAGTCGGAACGGTTGTTGAAATGCAGTATATTAAGGTACGCTATCGCTTCGCCCTGCCAGTTGTAGTACGTTGTGTACGACGAAAAGTAGGAGATTGTTCCGATGCGTTCGGTATGGATGAATTTCGACTGTTTTTCGGCAGAGAGCGCATGGAGGGCTTCGCGGTTGATTTTTTTCCCGATCAGGTTCTTGTCAAAGATTTCGTTCCGCGACGATACGAGCAGATTTCCCGCCATGTCGTACATGTTCAAGTCCGTGCTGAAAGCATTGGACAGGACTACCAGCATCGATTCCAGACTGCTGCACATATCGGGAACTATCTTTTCGATATAGAACAGGCTCTGGTCAAGCTCGATTATTGTCGACTGCATTTTACTGTGTATGGCGTCGAGGTTTTTCTTTTCGCTCTGGTTTATAACGTATGCCAGCATCGCTATGGTCAGAATTGTCAGCGCTCCGGTTATCCCTGCAAGTATGACGAGGGTTATCTTCCAGCGATAGCTGTTCCTGTTTGTGGACGTCTCGGGTTTCAAGCCTGCAATGGAGAACAGGATAAACAGTATCACAGTAAAAATCGCGAAGGAATACGAAAAAATCGACACCATCCCCGACCATCCCGGCTTGGGGGAACTCAGTATGACCGCCTCCCCGTCCTCCGTCCTGAACAGGCAGTGCGAATATCCGTTTTTCTCGAAAAAGCCGTCCCGGCAGTCCGGGGCAAGTTCGAAACCGTAGTCGTAGGCGCCGAGCTTGCCGACACGCTTTCCGCCGGAATATCTGGCATACGAATATCCTTCCGCCTCGTAGTCGATCCCGCCGGATTCCAGCTGCAGCAGTTCGGGATAGCCGATGGACGATTCGATTTCGCGCTTCAGATACAGTTCCAGAAACAGAAATACCGTATCCCCCTTTTCGACAAACCGGAAATCGCCCAGATAGTGAATCCGTCCCCGGTAACTGTTCATAAACCGGAAATTCGAGCTTCCCGACAGCGGAGCGCCCGCGCTTTTTTTCTTCGTGAAAAAGTCGATGCAGTTTTCCCGCCTGTCCTCCTCGTCGATATACAGAATCATATTCGGGCGGCATGTGTGGTATATCAGCTCGTAACGGTGGAAATATCCCCTGAAGTACTTTTCGACAAGAAAGCCCTCCATATCCGTATCGCGATACAGTCCTGAAAACAGCATCCTCTTGATATACGGGTCGGAGGATATTTCCTTTTCCATATCCTTCAGCAGCACTTCCGCCATGGGATCGCTCCGGCTGACAAGTCCCTTCGCCAGCACTTCCATCTGCTTGCCTTCCTTTTCGCCCGTGTTCACAATCAGCGAGAAGGACACGTACAGCGAAATGAACATCGTCAGCCATACAAATGCGGACAGTGTAAATCCCGAACGGGCTTTCTTCAGGAACAGCAGGTATATGATCATGTACAGGACGAAGAAAATCAGCTTTCCGTACCCGAATCCCATCAGCAGGCACAGCGTCGCCAGCGCAATGCCTCCCTGCACGGCAGTCTGCCGCCATGCGCCGGCGTCGCCGAATATGAAAACGTGCAGGTACACCAGTATGCAGAGCTGTGCAAAAACAAGCGCGATAACGAAATACGCCAGAAAGGAATATACCGTTACGCCGTTCATTTCGTATATCCTGAATGATATTTCGGAATTGAACGCCAGCGATTCAACGACATACAGGCTCACGCACATGAAAAGCGCAGTCAGAACGCCCGAGAGTATGAAGAAAATCCGCCTGCCGCCAAGCCGCCTGCGAAGGGTCTCCCCTGCGGGAAACAGGATGAGGGTAAACAGGAACAGGAACAGGAAGTGCAGCAAAAGGTCGCCCAGCGAGGGGAACAGTTCCGAATCGGCATAGAGGGACGGCGCAAACAGGTACAGGTCGCCATTGAAAAACCCCGGATGGTGGAAGATGAAAATGCGCAGCCCCAGCAGCAAAACGAAAGCCGGACAGAGGTACAGGAGATTTTTCCCGTACAGGCGGGGATTGCGGAATATAAACAGAATCAGGAAACAGCCCGCAATCACGCTTAGCCAGCGGAACAGCAGCGACAGTCCGGAGGTTACCGTCGCCGGCATGTCCGAATTGACGACAAAAAGCGGAACTCCGCCGGCATCCTTTACAGGGATGCCGACGTCTCCCAGCGGAAGAATGATGACGTCCCCGGGGAAATCGAACGCCGGACTGATTCCGTTCCGCAGAAACCGGTTCTGGTAAAAATACTCCCTCACGACAAGTATGAGCGTGATATACTTGAATGTACCGTGCCTGAATGCCTGAGCCACATACCAGCCGTTCCCGAAATACATGTACCTCGATTCTTCGGTAACATTGTCCAGCTGTTCCATCGTTACAGGCAGATTGTCCGACCAGTAAAGTATCCTTTCCGCCGGATTTTCACTGCCCGGCGGAAGCTCGCCGGTCACAAAAATGAACACGCCCTTTTCGTGCAGGCTTTTAAGCTGAAGACTGTCGAAATCCGGCACGACGCTGTCCGGACATCCGGAAACGGCATACGAGATTATCTCCCGGCTTTCGTTCTGGAATCTTTGCAGGATTTTCTCTATTGTGCCTGCGCTGTCAAGCGAAACGCCATTTTCGAGCCTGTCCGCGACGAAATGCGAAAGCAGGTAAAACGCCGCGCACAGCAGCGAAGCGATAAGGATTTTTATGTGACGCCTGTTTTTCATTCGGTTTCCAGCTGTTTTCTGATACTGTCAATGTCCGCGCCGATGATGTATCGCCTGATGTTGTCGTAGATTCCGTGGAACCCGAACCCTCCGTCCGTCATCTCGGCTATGGCGTCCTTTTTGTCCGTGTTCAGGAAGACGATTTTGTACATCGCCGCTATCAGTCCGGTTCTGTCCGATCCGTGATGGCAGTGTATCAGTATGGCTCCCTTCCGGTTTTTGATGATCCGGAGCGCGGCGACAACGTCGTAGTCGTTGGCATTGTGGGCGCTCATCCTGACGCGGTGCAGAATCAGCCCGGCGCCTTTGGCAAGCCTGCTGTCGGAATGCCAGGCTCTTAAATTGAGCACTTCCCTGATCCCGTATTTCTCCAGCGCCTTAAACTGCTCCCGCCCGGGCTGTTCGGAACGGTAAACTCCTCTGGCAATCATGTACAGATTGTCCAGCCCCAAATCGCCTATCTTCCCGGCAGACTGCGAAAACAGTATGACCGAATATATTATACCCAACAAAAACAGAACAGCTCTTTTCAT
>JAIRZR010000416.1 GCA_031267155.1 Prevotellaceae bacterium
GTCAATCGCATGTAATAATCCATAGTCGCCTTGTCGATTTTGACCACCTTTAGCTGGTGGTCGAAGATGCAGGAAGTAATAAACTGCGACCTGTTTTTCAATCCCGATTCGTCAAAAAGGGCGAGGAAACGTGCATTTTCTTCATCATTCATTTTGAATGAAGCACGGCATGCCTTGCCCTTACGTGATTATCCATGACGCCGACACACCTGTCCGTCCAATGTAGGGACGCCCCCCGCTCGGCGTAGTCTCCAGATTTTCAAATTGTCTGAATCAGGATTTTCAGGATTTTAGTATTAATAGGATTGCTGGCGCCAGCATCCTGTTATTCTTTTAGGGCGAATGTTATTCGCTCCTACGTCGCGGCAATGATTGCTGTTGGCGACAATATCGGTAATATCACAAGGTCGATATTGTTGTCGTCCAGCATAGTGGCGAATAATATTCGCCTTGTCTGCATTTCACCCAATCCGGATTAGAGGGCTGTCCAAAAAGGTCATTTTGTCACTATTTTTAGAAAAATAACATTTGATTATAAGTAAGTTACAAATGACAAATCTCTTGAAAAGAGGCTTTTTGGACACCCTCCTACGTCGTCGCAATGATTGCCGTTGCCAACAATACCGGCGATATCACAGCGTCGATGTGTCTGCGTCCAGCATAGGGGCGAACCTGCGTGTTCGCCCTTATTCGCCATCCAGATTAGGGCGAACACACAGTGTAGGGGGAACCCTTGCGGTTGCCCAAAATGCGGTTGCCCTATTCTCCGCATACGGATTTAGGGCAACCGCAAGGGTGGGGTATTAAAAATGACATGAATTATCGCAAAATATTTCCTCCAACATAATGTCACCCTTTCAGGGTTTGACATTATTTGCCTTATCGCTTTTTCTATAATAATTTCAAGACTTCGGGTTTATCTATATAATAAGAATATGTTTGAATATCAGCACAAAAATCCCAAAAGGATGCTATTTTTATAGCAAAACAACAAATACAAAACGCTGAATGGACTGAATTTCAGTTATTTTATGCATATTTTTCGTTGCAAATACAAGATCCATCTTATCAATTATATAAATTTTATTATTACTTTTTTGACGCTGCAAACTTACGTAAAAAAATTAAAATCCTCACATTTATCCCCACAATTTTAGCCTGTGCACAGTATAAAACGGCTAAAAAATAATTTATAATTCCCGAAAAGAAGATTTTATTTGCGTGTTAAACATATTTATTCTATTTTTGCACGTTTTTTTACGTGAAAGATGTTAAATTTTATATATTAAATTAAGTATTAATGAACGCGCAAGAAGTTTTAAATGAATTGAAAAGAAGGTTTCCGAATGAACCGGAATATCTTCAGGCGGTAACGGAGGTATTGGAATCTATCGAAGAAGTTTACAACCAGTACCCCGAATTTGAGAAATTGAATCTGGTAGAAAGGTTATGCATACCGGACAGAATTTTCTCATTCAGAGTAACGTGGGTCGATGACAGAGGAAATGTCAGGACAAACATGGGCTATCGCATCCAGCACTCCAATGCGATTGGGCCGTACAAGGGCGGAATACGTTTCCATGCCTCGGTTAATCCATCGATCCTTAAATTTTTGGCATTCGAACAGACATTCAAGAATGCCTTGACTACGCTTCCGATGGGTGGAGCCAAAGGCGGTTCCGATTTCTCGCCAAGAGGAAAGTCGAATGCGGAAGTAATGCGTTTCTGTCAGGCTTTTGTCCTCGAATTGTGGAAACATATCGGACCCGACACGGATGTTCCTGCGGGCGATATAGGAGTCGGCGGACGTGAAATAGCGTATATGTTCGGCATGTACAAGAAGCTGTCCAAGGAGTTTACGGGAACGTTTACCGGAAAGGGACTTGAATTTGGCGGCTCGCTGATTCGTCCCGAAGCTACCGGATACGGAAATATTTATTTCCTGCTCGAAATGTTGAAAACGAAAAACATCGACATCAAAGGCAAGGTGTGTACAGTTTCCGGTTCGGGAAATGTTGCCCAGTATACTGTTGAAAAACTGATTGAACTCGGCGCAAAGGTGGTAACGCTTTCCGATTCCAACGGATATATCTACGATCCGGATGGCATCGACAGTGAAAAACTGGAATATGTCAAGGAATTGAAAGAGATGTACAGGGGACGTATTCGCGAATATGCGGAAAAATACAATTGCAAGTACGTTGAGGGCGCCCGTCCATGGGGCGAAAAATGCGATATCGCTCTCCCCTCGGCTACACAGAACGAAATCGGTGAAGACGATGCAAAAACGCTGGTAGCCAATGGTTGTATAGCTGTGTCGGAAGGGGCAAACATGCCTTCCACTCCGGCTGCGATTGAGGTATTTCAGAATGCTAAAATCCTCTATGCTCCGGGCAAGGCGGCAAATGCCGGCGGCGTGGCAACCTCGGGTTTGGAAATGACTCAAAACTCTGTTCGCATGTCGTGGTCGCGCGAAGAGGTGGACGCCAAGCTGAAAGATATCATGCAGAGTATCCATGCTCAGTGTGTGAAATATGGCGCCGAACCGGACGGTTACATCAACTATGTAAAAGGCGCCAATATCGCAGGTTTCATGAAAGTTGCAAAAACTGTCATAGTGCAGGGAATACTGTAGAACCCATATAATCGAACATAAACGATGAACAGTCGGCAGGAGCAGGTCAATTGATCTGCTCCTGTTGTTTGTGCGCCGCGCATGACGTATAACTCTAGGTGGTGCGAGTCCACTATGGGGGTCGGCAGTAACCAACCATTAGCCAAAAGCAAGGGTGCCCACTGCGAAGTGGAATCTGAAGGAAGCCGGCGGCAAATTTCCGGACCGGGGAACACGAACGACATCAGTCATAATCAGCCTGGACGAGTTTGCAAAACAAAGCGAAGTCCTAAAACTGCCTGGAGACCGAGATGTAAATGTTGCGGTTACATGGGAAGAATGTTATACGTTTTACCGCGGGAGGTCTCACGGACGTGTGTAAGATGCGAAATTTGGAAACACGGCGTAAAGCCTGTCGTGAGAAGTCAGCAGAGACCATAGTAATTGCGGACACGAGCCTGTGAAGAAGAAAAAAACAGGAGGTCTCACGAAGCGAAGAAGGGTCGAACTTTAATAAGTGAAATTAGAATGAAATTTACCGCATGAAACGTAAAAAGCAGAAAATATCGGAAAGCGATAACTTCCGGATAGAGAATAGAGCGGAACTCGACAGCAAGTTCGGAGTGCAGAGTTTCTTATGGATAAATGAAAACGAAATCACAGGCGAGAGCGGCAGCATGGGAATGCTTGAGCATATCCTGTCTCCGGAAAACTTGCGAACAGCGTTACAGCAGGCAGTAAGCAATAAAGGATCAGGCGGGATAGACAGGATGGAGGTATCAGAACTGAAAAGTTATATTACCGTCCACTATGAATCAATCATGCAAAACCTTCTGTCGGGGAGTTATAAACCGCAGGCCGTCCGGCGAGTAGAAATACCGAAAGGAGACGGCAGGAAGCGTCAGTTGGGCATACCCACAGTCTTGGACAGATGGATACAGCAGGCTATCCAACAGTATCTGACCCCTAGTAGAAAAGATATTTAGTTTATATTCAACCGGTAAATATGGGCATATGAAACTGTTAAAGGAATTGACAGAGTTAGGTATGAATAAAGATTTAAATATTAAGTATATAGGTCAAATATATGTCAAAATATTACACTGGTGAACTTATTCCAAAACATTATAAGATTGTCAAAGGTAAAAAAAGAGTTAGTTATGCCAGAAGATATCCGGCAATAATTACCCCCGAAATATTTGAAAAGTGCAGAGAAGTTGCCAGACAAAATAACCAAGCAATAGACAAAGTCAAAAATATATATTTTGGGAACAAGTTAATAAAGTGCAAATGTGGGAGAAGCTTTAAACCCAATAAAGGAAGTGGGACATACATCTGTATCGGAAAATATTCTACCAAAACTCAACCACCCTGCACTTGTAAAGACAATATTCCAATCAATGTACTCGATACTATATTATGGGAAGTTGCAAGGACAGAAGAACACACCTTTATTCTGACCTCGGAAGATAAATACATAGCTGAAATCAACAGCAAAATATCAGAGCTGAATAATAAAAATAGAAAATTTAGATAAAAGGTATCAAAATATTTTGGAAGATAAATTTAAAATTTTTAAAAAGATGATGAAAACTAAAGATGATAAAACAATATATAAACTTGCCGCTGATGAGGTAGAGGGGGAAAAACAGCAAATTGAGAGGGACAAAAAAAACTGTCAGTTAGAAATCGAACATCTCAAAAGCCTTCTGCCAAAACCGGGAATATTGGAGGACAAAAGTGATGCCAATATATTTGTTACGTTGGATAAGTCAAGTGACAGGGATAAATACGACCTCATCCATAAACATATCAAATGTATATCAATTTGTGATGTTCCAGATCAGACCCATACTACCTGAAGATTTTTGGTAGTGTCATATTTCAATTGTCATCTATATACGGAGTTTTAAATGCAAATTTAACGTCCCATACTCTATCTACCTGAGTTCGGGATAAGCAAAATAAAAAAAAGAGTAAAAAAATGGGGTAAATATCAAATAATTTTACTATCTTTGCAGCTGAAAATTAAATAATTAACAGTAATATTATGAGTATGCT
>JAIRZR010000445.1 GCA_031267155.1 Prevotellaceae bacterium
GACTGTCGATGAGTAAATATGCGCAGACTGTACTGCCCAATCAGCGTATTATGAGCCGTTTCATGAACCTCCTGCCACTGTTTGAATGGAGTGTAAGAATGCCTGACTTAATGGACAGGCAATTCGTCCCCGAGCCGCACGCTGGAATCAAATATTCAAAAATTCACTCCCACTGAAAAAGTAGCTGCAATATCGTGTCCGGGCAGTTTGACCGTCCCCAGCTTCAGGCTTGCCGGCGCGTATCTTATTCTGAAAAAATGCATGTCAAGCATCAGTTCAAACCCGTATGAAGACTGTTTTTCCGTAAGGTCGAAAAACATGTTTCCCCTGATTCTTGACAGGTACATTAAAGACCAGACTTTGAAATCGGGACAGGCTATCGGGAACGAATAGTCGCCTTTAAGCGTGTACAGGTTCGTTTCCCTGATAAACCGGGCATAACTGTATCCGCGTGCAATATCGACATACTGTTCGGGAAAATAGTATCTTGTATTATTGGATATCAACTGTCGCTGAATGGACGCGCTTATCCGCAGGCCGTGGTTTGACAGTATTCCGGGAAAATACAGGTTTACCTTGCCGACAAGCAGTTCGCTCATATCGTTAACGGGATTTCCGATATAATTCATCCACAGTTGCCAGCCTGACTGCGGAAAGATATCGTTATGCGCCAAAGCCCTGTATCTGTAATAATATACTCCCGTGTACAGATAATTGTACTGCTGTCCGGAGCTGCCCGTGAATCCGTTATCATATTTACAGTTAAGGAATGGCTGTATTCCGTGAATCCTGCAGTCCTTCGTAAAACTGAGCGGAAGATATACCGAGAATGTAGCGTTCACACGGCTTTTATTGTCCGGAATATATGTATATGAATTATCGGAGGAAATACGGTATCTCGGTCCGCCGACATCCATCTTGAAATTCAGGACGGGAAACCATCCTGAATATTTTAGCGATACAAATCCGTGATGCGCTTTTTGGATGTTGTCGTAATAGTACGACAGTTGCGAAGTCATGGTATTCAGGCTGTTTTGCGAAAGCAGCATGATTCCGGGCTTGAAACTGTTAAACTCGAACCTGTAATTTTCCATTGCTTCGTCCAGATTAAAATAGAACGGGAACCAGCTGTGAAGCTTAAACAGGTGCGCGAACTTGCTGTACGGCCTGGAAGTGTATCTGACCCTGCTGAAATTATATTCGTCGATATTAAACGGCTCCTGAGCCGAAAGGCTTTCCGCCGCCTCGAATTTGAAGGGACTGTTAAAGCTGACGGGTTCTTCGTTCAGACGTTCCGTGTCGATACTTGCGATTCGGTATCCCCTGGCGGAATAGTCCGACACGTAAAGTTTACTGCCGTCACGGGAGAATGTTCCCGAAAACGAACCGTACAGTGCATTGCTCAGGCGTCTCACGGCCAGCGATGAAGTGTCAAGGGCATAGATATTGTTCACTCCGCTGTATCCCGACTCGAAAACCAGCTGACCGCCGCACATCCTTAACGATTCAATATTGGTACGCAGATAATCCGTAAGTCTTTTCCATTCCGAAGTATTCGGGTCGAAGCGGAACAGTGCGTTGCCGTTTCCCGTCAGCGCGACGAATATTTTTCCGTCGTCGCCGGCTACCATATCCTGCACGGGCATATTGTCAATCACGGGATATGAGTTCAGCTTTTCTCCTGACAGGCTTATTATGGCAATACTGTTCTGTCCGTCAGGCTCGTGCTCGAAAACGGCGATTTTCCCCGGCAGCACGGCAGGAGTAAAATATCTGCTCCGTTTCGAAACGCTTTTTACCTGCAGGGTTCGAAGATTCAGCTGCTTGACAAGCGAATAGTTTTCGTGCTGCCATCTTGTACCGGGCGCATATTCCGTCCAGTACACGAAACCGCTGTCGTGGGTAAGCTTGCTGTTCAGCGTTCCCGTATAAGTCAAATGATGTTCCTTCCCCAAAGAGTCGCTCAGGACTATGGCGGAAATATCCGAAAGGCTTGTTTTCAGGCTTATAATGCCATTTTCAAGCTCCTGAGGATATTCGTAGGAAGTATATTTTCTGTGTTTTTTGGAAATAAGGCTTAGCGAATCCGGATTTTCGGGTATCAGCGAATCCCACTCCCCTGCGAAATATTCAAAAGTCGATATAAACAGTCCTGCTGGCGTCAGTCCCGTATTTTTCTTCAGGGCAAGCGGATGAAGCACGTAACGGTTCATATCGTTCCAGACCCTGTCCCAGACGTCGTCGCCATAATTCAGCCGCGCATACGCAGACATCGCATATCCCAAAGCGTAAAAATTGTGAGTATTGTCCCTGTACGAACCCAGGAACCATTTGTCTAACGAGAAATTTTTTCCCGTGGCAGCCTGCGCCCTGTATGGCATGAGGAACGAAGCTAAGCGTCCGCGTCCCGAAGAAGACAGGGCGGTTTCCGCAACCACAGCCTCGCCTTCCAGAAGCCACTGGGGCTTTAAAAACGAGGAAATGCCTGTCGTCTGTTCTCCAAAAATAAAATGGAAAGGCCTGAATATGCCCTGATTCTGCTTTTCCATCTGGACAACATGCCGCGATTCGTGCACCGACAGGCTTAATTCGGGCAACTGAAAACGCGAATCGAAATTCGGCGACGGCAAGAGTTCCATACGTTTCGGCGCCCAGGACACCATCCCGTTCGAGCGGACATTATACGGATGCAGAATGACGGGAACAATCGAACTTCTTCGCGCGGATAAAGTATTGCGTATATGGGGATAAACAGATTCAAGAATGTTTGCATACACATTCGCCCTGTCTTCGTTTCCTGCGGGATATATAATCCGGTAATGTTCAGAGCTAATCTGATACCATTTAAGACAGGCAGGATCCTCGCCGTAATTCACATACTGCGCTTCAAGGCTACAGCATGACAGCAAAAGAATCAACAGGCAGAGCTGTTTTTTCCCCATATACGACTGATACTGTATTGCGGTACTATAATTCCCTTATCCAGATATTCCGGAAACTGACGGCGTCGCCATGATCCTGAAGAAGTATTGGACCTGCTCCATGTTCAACCACTCTCGGGAATCCGATATATTCGGTCGTCCCTATAATCGTTGTATTATTCTGCACCACAACACCATTGTGAATAACAGTTATGCGCGGAGGTACGCGATACGTCCCGTCTTTCCTGAATATCGGAGCCGAGTAGATGATGTCGTACACGTTCCATTCGCCGGGCTTGCGCATTGCGTTAACCAGAGGAGGCGACTGCTTGTAAATGCTTCCGGCCTGTCCGTTTGCATACGTTTTGCCCTGGTATGATTCCAAAACCTGAACTTCGTATTTGCCCTGCATAAATACTCCGCTGTTCCCGCGTCCCTGACCGTCGCCGGTAACGGTTTCGGAAATTCGCCATTCGATGTGCAACTGGTAGTCCTCGAAATGCTGTTTCGTTTCGATGCTTCCGGTTTGGGTTGCGATGAGAATGCCGTCCTTGACAATCCATTTGGCTTCTCCGCCTTCCTTGTTGTTACTTTTCCATGCAGACAGATCTTTTCCGTCAAACAGGACAATGGCGTCCGAAGGCGGGGTGATTACCGCATTATTGGTTGCGGTTCCGGGTGTAACGACTTTCGGTCGCGGAGTCCAAAATTCCGACATTCCCGGTCTCATAGGCTCGGGTTCAGGGTATTTCTCCTGAGCCGCAAGATTCATGCTGAAGCTGCATATCACGGCAACAATCAGCGCTTTAGTAATTAGAATACTTCTTTTCATATTGTTATATATTATTAAAATTTAAGCCTCAAAAGTATAAAAAATAATTGAAACCGGAGTTTTTTGTTTTCGAAGGGCTGACTGCGTCGAACTCCGATTCAAAATTTTACAAGGCTGGAGCCGGCTGGAGCCTCGCTTTTAGGGATGCGAAATAAAATAAGGTGTAACGGTTTCATGATGCTGTGAACATAATGCGCATTGCGAAATTGCCCGTAGGGCATTAATATCAATAGAAGACATTTAGAGTTAAGAACTAAAAACTAAGTGTCATGTCCTGATATAGCTATACAGACAAAATTGGTAAAGATATGACAAAAGTTAGGAAAAAGTACCTTCGGTACAGTATTTGCTATAAGGAAAAAGTAGTTTCAGAAGTATCTACCGGGAGCAGCATAAGTGAAGTATGTCGCCGGTACGGGAT
>JAIRZR010000144.1 GCA_031267155.1 Prevotellaceae bacterium
ACTCCGCATGTCATGGAAAACTTTCCGGAAAACAACTCGAAATCATTAAAACGGCATTTCGATAATCTGATTAATGGATATGCCGGAAACATTGACTTGAGACTGGCCGCCGAATACATGCTCGACAATCAGTTCGAATCGCATCTGGAGAACTCTAAAAACAAACCGCTTGCCATTGCAGAAGACCATCTGCTGGTTGAAACCTCATATCTCAATCCTCCCCTCAACTTTCATCAAACAATCCAAAAAATAAAGAAAAAGGGATACCGCATCATCCTTGCGCATCCCGAACGCTATCTGTACATGGATAAAAGCGATTACAGGAAACTGAAAGCGGACGGCTTTCTGTTTTTTCAGCTAAATCTTCTTTCTCCCACAGGATATTACGGCAGGCAGGTTCAGGAAAATGCGGAATATCTTCTCAGGAACGACTTCTACACTTTTACGGGAACCGATATACACAGTCTGGAATCCCACAGACTGGCTTTCAATATCAAATCGCTGACCGCCAAACTGACCGACAGAATAAATGTTCTGATAGAAAATAACCGGCAAGTCTTTTTCAATTGAAAATTGAGAATTGAAAATTAAAAATTTCGCGATGCATTGCCAAGGTCTCCCAAAACTTTGTGCATCTGCGATTTTGCGGTAAACAGGAATCTCTAAAATTCCGAACCGCCATCAAATAAATCTCCTGATTAATCTCAGGAATCCGAAAATTACCTCCCTTAGCGTCTCAAAATAACATTTCGCCAGATGCAAGTGGGTAAAAATTAATCCTGTATCGCAGCTGATTGGAATTGAAGTTTCACAGCCAATATTGACGTCCGTATTCTAAAGATGGGACAGCAATTTTGTCGTCCTGTTAAACTTTTTTACCGGTCTGGTGTCTATTAAAATAGTATAAATATATATAAAAAAGGTTAAAAATATGTTTTTTTGTAATTGTATTATTTTTTTTTTATAACTTTGCGCAGAAAATTTTCAATTGATATTAGTATAAATTATATAAATTATTTTAAAATAAAGGAACTGCTTGGCGAAGAAACATTATAAATATAATCCTGATACTCTTTTGTTTGAAGAGAAAGATGTCTCCATAATATCCCGAATCAAAAGGTCTGTAGTGGCTTTTCTGGGTATGAGTGTAATTGCTGCCGCATGGATTTTAGTATATTCACTATTCTTTCCGACGCCAAAGGAATTGCATTTATCCAAGACAACTAATGAATTGCTGGATTCGTACAAAATCATATCCATGAAACTGGAAGAGGCGGAAGATGTCCTGAACAAAATAATGGCTCGGGATAATAACATATACAGGGCGGTTTTTGAAGAAGATACAATCCCGTACACCATAAGAAACGCCGGATTCGGAGGAGTGAACCGGTATGCGAAATACGAAAATCTGGGAATCGAAAATTCGGATTTGCTGGCAGGGATCTACCGTCGCATAGATATCCTGCAAAAGAAAACATACGTACAGTCAAAATCATTTGACAGGATTGGCGAACTTGCTTCCAACAAAATCCTTATGCAGCAGTCAATGCCTGTATTTGCGCCTGTCAGCCTCACCCAAACGCACCTGTCTTCCGTATTCGGATACAGAATCGATCCGGTATATGGCGGGATACAGCACCACAAGGGCGTCGATCTTTCGGGCAAAACAGGTTTGCCGATATATACTTCTGGCGACGGAATTGTAGTCGTAGCATCATATAATGGAGGGGGATACGGCAATATGGTCGAAGTTGACCACGGTTTCGGATACACTACCCGGTATGCCCATCTCAGCAAAATAGCCGTAGCTGAAGGGCAGAAATTGAAACGCGGAGACAAAGTGGGCGAATTGGGAAGTACGGGCAAATCCAAAGGGCCTCATCTTCACTACGAAATACGCTTGAAAAATAATCCGCAAAATCCCCTGATATATTTCGAGAACCAATTTAACCCCGAAGATTTTGAATTTGTAGATCAGGGGGATGACGAATTTATTTATGAATAAGTCGAAGCCGGCAAGGAAATTCAAATTTAATCCCGAAACTTTAAAGTACGAAGACGTCGGTAAAAGCATAAGGCGAACAGTCAGACGGATTTTTTCCTTTTTACTGTACAGCTGTGTTGTAGCGGTTATATATTATGCCGTATATTCCATCTTTTTTGATACTTATTCCGAATATTCCATCAAAAGGGAAAATAAAATTCTTGCGGAGCATCTTACCGAAATCTATGACAAGTACAGGAAACTCAATGAAGTAATTATGAATATTTCGAAAAGAGATACCAACATCTACAGTGTGATTTTTGAAACAAAACCTTCAGACGACATATTTGCAAATGCGGAACAGTCTTCGGCAAAATATGAATTTCTTCAAACAAAGACAATTGCAGAACTGGTACTGCTGGCTGAAAACAGGATTGAAATATTGACCGGTAAAGTCCGGACTCAATCGAAAATTGCCGACAGTTTTCAGTATCTTGTAAAATCTAAACAGAACGAAATCAGATATATTCCGGCGATTGTACCTGTCAAAAACCTGCACGTCAATGCTGTTGGCGCTTCGGTAGGCGACAAGATAAACCCGATACACAAATCTTTGCAGGTACATAAGGGTATTGATTTTGCTACTCCGGTAGGAACAGAGGTAATTGCAACGGCTTCGGGAACAGTGAAGGACATAATATCGAGAAAATTCAGTACCGGTACCGAAATCATTATAGACCACGGAAATGACTATGAAACAAGATATCTGTACCTGAATGGGGCTGCAGTAAAAAAAGGCGCTCAAGTCAGTCGTGGCGATATTATCGGGAAAGTGGGAAATATCGGAGTGACTGTTCCGCATCTGCATTACGAAGTCAGAGTAGGAGGGAAAATCGCTGATCCTCTCAATTATTTTTTTCTGGAATTGTCGCCGAAAGAAGCGATACTGTTTGCTAAAGCCTCCCTGAGCAAGGGGCAATCCTTAGATTAGTTGAAAATGAAACCGCATAAATTGAACGGAATATTGAGTATAGAACATTTATATTCATCGCATTTGTCCCATCTATTACATTTGTTTCCATGAATCCTTTAATTGAATGTGTCCCGAATTTCAGCGAAGGCAGAGATTCTTCGAAAATACAGCTGATTGTCAAATCCATAGAATCTGTTTCAGGAGTTAAACTACTGCATATTGACAGCGGTACGGATGCCAACAGGACGGTTATTACATTTTCCGGGGCGCCCGAGGCTGTCTGCAATGCTGCTTTCGAGGCAATCAAAATAGCCTCAGAAATCATTGATATGCAGATTCATCATGGTAAACATCCGCGAATCGGAAGCACCGACGTCTGTCCTCTGATTCCGATAAGGGGTATCAGTATGGAAGAAACGGTGAAATATGCCCGCCGTTTGTCGGAACGTGTTGGAAAAGAGCTGAAAATACCTGTATATTGCTACGAAAATGCGGCATTTGTTCCCGAACGCAGAAATCTTGCCTTTTGTAGAAAGGGAGAATATGAATCGCTGAAACAAAAACTGTCCGAACAGAAACCTGATTTTGGTCCGGACATTTTCACTCCAAAAGTCGCAAAAACAGGCGCAACAGTAATCGGGGCGAGGAATTTTCTGATAGCCGTGAATTTCAACCTCAATACAAAATCAAAGGAAACAGCTTCGCTGATTGCATCCGGAATACGTGAAAAAGGCAGGAACATTACCGATGCAAAATTAAAGGGAATCAAAGCCATAGGCTGGCATATCGCCGATTTCGATATCGCTCAGGTATCGGTAAATATCACAGATATAAATGCCACTCCGCTATATAAGGTTTTCGAAGAAGTCAAAAAAAGAGCGGGGGAATTGGGCGTGGATCTTACCGGAACGGAAATAATCGGACTGATTCCTGAAAAAGTTCTGCTTGATTCGGGAAAGTATTTTCTCTTACAAACAGGAAATTCCGAAAATGTTTCCGACGAACTGCTGCTTAAAACAGCTATGAGAAAATTGGGACTGAATGATTTGTTCCCATTTATCCCGGATGAAAAAATACTTGAGCGAAAATTAATGGGCTTATTTGCGGATTCTCTGTAAGGGGTGCATTCCAAAATGTTGGAAAAAGAGAGATATATACATGAAGACAAAAGAAGAATTTTTAGAGGAGATGAGCAATTTATGGGATAAATTGTAGGATATTGAACAAACAAGTTCAGATTTTTATGAGTTTGAGAAACGGTTTGAACATGAGATGAATACTCTGGAACATCATACCCTTCAAGACATACTCGAGAGTGAGCACCGCGACCGTCGGGTAAAAAAAAGTCC
>JAIRZR010000081.1 GCA_031267155.1 Prevotellaceae bacterium
CATGTCGGCGCAGATTTGATAACTCTGGCTTCGATGCTGCGTATTCCCGTAAGCATGCACAATGTGGACGAAAAGGATATTTTCCGTCCTGCTGCATGGACTGCCTTCGGAATGGACAAGGAAGGCGCCGATTACAGAGCCTGCAAGGTGTACGGACCGCTTTACTAAAAAGAGCGAAAAGTTTTTTTAATTTTTTAGATATATATTGTTAAATCCCTGTAAAGTTCCCATAACTTTGCGGGGATTTTTTTAGAGTTAAGAACTAAGAGTGTTGGCGCGCGTCAGCGCTTTTAGTAATGCAGAATAAATAACATATAAATGTTCCATGTCGCAAATTAATTGCCATGTCCAATTGCCCATCAGTCCCCCATTAAAGGTTTTAATGGGGGACTGATGGGATTCTTACCGATTTTCGACTGCTTTCTACCGATATTTCATCCCTGACGGGATGTTTTGTCGCATTAATAATCTGCTTCATATTAGTCGTTTGCGATGTTGTTATATAAAAGGGCATCAATATCAATAGAAAAATGCTATCCCGATTCCGGTGAAAGTGAATTTTTGCTTCATCACTGGGAAAATATATTGAATTTGAACCTGTCCCGGTAAAATTTATAGTTTAAACAAAAGCATGTAAATATTGTTATTAGTTTAAATAAATGCAGTTTTAATAATATATATAAGGTTTTACACACATGAAAAAGATTTTGTACAGGGCAGAAACGAGAGGGCATAAATATAATGGCTGGATGGATACGTACAGTACTTTTAGCTATGCCGACTACTTTGATCCGGAGCGCATAAATTTCGGGGCATTACGTGTTATCAATGACGATATTATAAAGGGTGGTGAAGGAATGGGTTCCCATCTTCACAATAATATGGAGATAGTTTCGATACCTCTTTGCGGGGCTTTAGAACACAGGGATAACCTTGGACATGTCAATGTGGTAAATCCCGGAGATATTCATGTGCTCAGCGCCGGCTCGGGAATAGTCCACAGCGTGTATAATGCCGACAATGAAAAGCCTGTGAGTTTTATTCAGATATGGGTCTTGCCGAAGGAGAAGAACGTATCGCCAAAATACGAACAGAAATCATTCGATTTCATCAATTCCTACAATGAACTTGTGCACCTGATAGCTCCAAACAAGGAAAACGGATGCCTGTATCTTAATCAGGACGCGTGGTTCAGCATGGGAACTTTCACTGGGGGAAATTCGTTTGAATACGAGTTGCAGAAAAAGGGAAACGGACTTTATGTCATGGTTGTGGATGGGAAATTCGAATTGTCGGGAGAAATTCTGAATTCCAGAGATGGAATAGGAGTGTTCGAAACCAATAAAGTCAAAATAAAATCTCTGTCCGACACAAGCCGCATCCTGCTTATTGATATTACTATGGATATGAAATAGTTTTTGGATAAACATAAATACCGGAATACAAAGAAATGTTGCATGGACACAGGCGATGCATTTCAATTCGCATTAACTGCATAAGAAAATTTTGGTGGTGTTATAAACTAAACTACTGTCATGTCATATTTATGGTTCTACCGTTATTTGTGTGGAAGCATGTCAAGATCACCGTGAAAAAAGAGGATTGCTATTCTGAAATTTTCAGTATTTCTGTACCCCTTCGGGCTGCAGGATTAAAAACTAAAAACTAAAAGCGCTGGCGCGCGCCAGCCAACTCTTAGTTCTTAGTTCTTAACTCTAAAAGTTTTCCACCTTCAGATTAAATCTGTAAACCGTACCCGACACAGATTCATAATTGAACTTGAACACCTTGACATTCGGGTTTCCCGTCATATCGTATGAAGCGGTTTTGAGCGCATCGCCGTATGCCTTCCGGGCATTGAATATCCTTGCGCCGGCATATTTTTGGGAACTTACCGTCACATTTCTGCTTACAACTCCGTACTCATCATCCGGATACGACCACTTACCGTCATCTTCGAGACCCAGAATCTGGTTCAGCTGGATGTGTCTGCTTGATTCCATATTTCTGCATACGGATATTTCCCTGTTGTTCTTCACCGGCAATCTGTCTTTTGAAGTCAGGACGTATGCCCTGGCTGAAGACGAGTTGCATTTTGATGTGGCAGTATATTTATAGGTATATACATTTCTGGAAATTAATTTCTGTGCGTCCAGTTCGCCGCTTGCACAGTTGGAAAAGTCGGGAACACAGTTTTGTGGATTGTACCATTTCACCGATGTAATGTCTGTAGTATCGAGGAAACTCGTCAGATACACGCTGTGATGCGTATCCGACGGACTTATCATGACGCGCAGGTCGGGAGCGCGAAAAGTCTCCTGCACAAGCAGCTCCATCACTGGGGAAACAGCGCGGCATCCGGGACTGTCGATAGCGCCCGGACTGCTTACTGCGAAACGGTAGTAGCCTCTACTGTTTCCTGTTATGTTGTCGATGGTATAGACTGACTGTACCGACTTTGCTTCGACCGTATTGTCCTTTCCCGCGACAGTCCAGTCGTGTCCGTCCGGGCTGTATTCCCAGCGGTAAGCCAGTTTGCTGTCCTGACCGGAGAAAGTGCCGTCGCTGTCACTGTAGGAGGCTCTGAACGTGTACGGTGCGGAGAGACATGCAGTATCGGCAGTCCGGTTTTCAAGCGTGACGGGGGGAGTACAGAAGCGTATCCCGATATCGTCCAGTGCGAAACATCCGCTGCCGGAATCCCGGCTGTATATCCTGAGGACAAGGGAAGCGTGTCCCCGCGGGTTGAACGTGAAACCGTAATTTCTCCATCTCACGCCGCCTTCCGGATCGCGAGGGATACCCGGGGCGATATACGTTTCGAGAATATTGCCGGCTTCGTCCGACAGTTCGAATTTCAGGGCGGGATCATTCGCGGCGGCGCTTCCCTCCGGCCTGGCATTTGCTGCCCATGCCGAGAAGTACAGCCTGCTCATGCTGCCGCACAGTCCGGTGATCCGGTTTTCGTAAACCTTCCCCGGAGCCGCAGCCGCATTAATCAAAAGCATGTATCCGCTGTTTTTATCGCCGGAAACCGTGTGGTCTCCGAAATCCGTCTGCCATCCGTGCGGAGATCCCGGGTTTATGTATTTTACAAGCGCATATTCATTTGCCTCCGGTGCATCCGTCTGTTTAAACGTGTATCCGGTTGTTCCGTCGGGCAGGGCGACGGCGCCGATTCTGCCGTCGGAAACACCTCTGCCGCCGAAATCTTCGCTGAACAGCAGCTGTCCGTCAACGGCGCAGCCTGTCGGATTGAGCAGTCCGCAGCCTTCGCTCAGCAGCGCTTCGAACGCAATTCTGCCCACTGCCTTTCCCGCGTATCTGACCTCCGCCTGGAACTTCTGCAGAGGCGAGGCGTCCTTCGTAACGGAAATTTCGTTTCTGTCCGTACCGCTGTACACGGGCTTGCCACTGCCGTCGTACCAGAAATATTTGACGCCCCTCACCGGATGCAGTCCCGCGGTGAATTTTACATTTTCGCAGGCGACATATCCTTCCGACAGGGGTTTCGAGACGATTAAATATATTTTTGCCTTTGATTTGTTCCCGTCGTATGCGATCGAATACTCCATGCTGTCGATTCCGCACATGTCTCTGCCGGCTTTGCAGGTAAACGTGGCGTCGCTGTTGAATGAAAGACTGCCGCAGCGCAGACTCGAACCCGCAATGGTATCCACAGATACCAGGTTTCTGTTGCAGAAGATAAGATCGTTTGCCAGCGCATCGAAACGCACGGAATTGCCGCAGACAACCGACACCGTATCGTTCACAGCGCTGAAGCCCGTCACCTTTATGGTGCAGGAGGACGAACACCCGGCGTCTGAAGTAAATGTGAACACCGCCCTGCCATTCGAAATTCCCGTAACCGTGCCGTCGCTTTTGATGCTGGCGACTGCCGGATTGCTGCTTTGCCAGCTCCCGCCCGTCACCGGAGACAGCGATGTAGTTTCTCCCACAAGTATATTGTCCGGTCCGTTAATCGAAATATCGGGCGTGTCGATGATGATACTGGCAGTCAGCGTATGCACTTTCCCCTTTATATCCAGTCCTTCCATCTTTATCGTGTGCCTGCCCGGCTTCAGAGTAGCAGTCCACTCAGGCTTGTCGGTTGCCGCATTTTCCCGAATGCCGTCGATATACCATTTCAGATAGCCCTTCACCATACTGTTTGCATACTCTATTGTTGCCTGCAATTTCACCTTGTTATCGCAAAACGAATTTTCATTCACGAATTTGTAATGTTCCCCGTTGACCGAAAACATCATATTCAGATCAAACATCGACGAACCTCCAAGAAAATAGTATGTGTTGTCATTTGAGATGCCATATATCAGCGCAGTCAGGCCTTTACTGTTCCTGAACGTATGCTGCTCGTTTGTCAGCATGGCATACACGGTATATGAATGTCCCGATTTGGAAAACCATTCTGAATTGTTCAGATTATAAGTCGCTCCGTCACCCTTTTGTACGGTAGTCATCTTCCTGTCGCTTTCGGAAGTTACAAGTATGGCAAAATGTTTTGTATTGTACATGCCATTGAGTACAAAGGGAGCAATGCTGACCGAAGCCGTTTTCTGTTCTATCGGTGGAATCCATGCCATTGCAGGTCCTCCTTTCAGACCGCTTACAAGTTTTTCAGGATATGAACGGAAGTACGAACACACTCCCACCGGCTTGTTCGAAGAAACGAGACAGCCTGTTTCCGAAACCTCCAAAGTTACAAATTCGCCTTTATTCAGCGACACCTCCGTCTTGACAGTTCCGCCGCTTTTGACACTTCCGCCGTCCAGCTTGATTTTCGTTCCGTTCTGGGACGCCACAATCCTGGCAAACATGGGGGACTGCCATTCTTTCTGTCCAGCGTCGGGAATGAAGAAACGTACCCCCCATGAACTTACAGGCGCCATTTGATGAAACAGGTTCTCCGTCTTTTGTTCTTTATTGGGCAGGGGTTTTGGAATGCTTGTATTCTTGTGAGTGACAAAGTGAGCGACAGGCTTGTTCGATACCACGTTAGTGCCCGTCATATCCGAATTGCCCGGCACATACCATACCTGCCCCTTTGACAGTTTTTCCCTGACCGCAACAGATGATGCTTTGCTGAAATATTGAATTTCAGTGTTGTCTTCCGTTGCAATAATCGTCATGGCATCCTGTCCCCGGTCCCACATGGTATTGGTATTAACATCGAACGAAATATGATAGTAATCTGTTCCCAGAGTGTTTGTCGGCAACACATTGCTTGCTTCAAGCATAAGTGAGTATTGATTGAACGCATATATCGACACAGGCTGGTCGGATGTTATATGCAGTGATTTTTTTGAGACCTTTTTTGATTTGCCTTCCGAGTAAACGAGTTTCATTTCATTCTCTTCTAATTCAATGGTCTCAATCTTACCGGCAGGCACGGTTATCTCTTTTCTGTATGAAGGTTTGTCGGTAAACGTCAGCTTGACTTTTGCCTGACGCGTTGAATTTGATACTATCTGTATGCGCAGTTCAACTTTATCGGTGCTTACATAGAGGTTTTGCCCGAATGCCAGCCAGAAATCTGTTCCCGATGTCGTCTGTGCATATAGCCCGCTTCCTGCAAATATACACAGGCCCATAATTAAAGCATAAATTTTAAATATAAATTTCATATTATATAAATTTTATTTAACATGCGGAGGTACCGCATTATTTACAGTTTATTATAGAATACCCTCGATTTATAATTGATTTAATTTCTCTCTTTCTCAAATATAATCTGTACTCGACCATAATTTATTTCGCCGCAAAAGTATGGTAAAAAATGAATGATTCGCCACTTTTTGTGTTATTTAACATACTTTTTAAATTGTTATCCCGTCTTTTCAGGATGTTTGAGGAAAAATAATTTATTGATTACCAAATATCATGTCATAAGTATCCGCTAACTTTCGAAGAAAATCCTCCAAAGGGGCTAAGTGTTAAAATTACACATGAAATTAAATCCTAAAAAATCAATCGAAAGTTAAACCGAAGGAAATATGGATTAATATTTGCCTGTATTGAGTTTGTGTTGCCGGATATATTTTGGCGTTATTTGTGAGATTCTACGGCTCTATAAGGTTTTGTATGCTAAATAACAGTTTTTTTCAGATGCGTACTGATAGCGCCTAACTTCATCTCAGGGCAAAGCTCTTTGGCAGGATACTGTTCAGTTATGGTTCCAAGATTATAACATGATTCTGACGGAACAAAGGGACAAAACAAGTTTGCGAGATGCTTTGTGCATTTGCACGAAGGACAAAACAAGTCTGCGAGATGCTTTGCGCATTTGCACGAAGGACAAAACAGGTTTGCGAGATGCTTTGTGCATTTGCACGAAGGACAAAACAAGTCTGCGAGATGCTTTGTGCATTTGCACGAAGGACAAAACAGGTTTGCGAGATGCTTTGTGCATTTGCACGAAAGACAAAACAAGTCTGAAAAATGCTTCGTGCATCTGCACGAATGACAAGATCAGTCGGAAAGCGGATTTTTGTCGTACACCCGAAAAGACAGCAGTAATGCAGGGATTGCAATTTTCAATTTGCAATTTCGTCCCAAGCACATTTTTACAATCGAAACCTATGGAATCAGTATTGAAGATTTTTTTCGCATGAATCCCATAACTTTTTTTCGCATCACTTAATAGGTTTGTAGCGGAAAGATTTTTTGTGCACCTTGATAGTACATATTCAAAGTTGTGATAATTAAATTTTGTTTAATTTTGGGGTTTATTTTTGAAAGAAACATCGATGGACAGTATTCACATTCAAACAATTAAGGAAAAAGCGAAGGGTCTTGAAGCAGGTCCCGGTAAAGGCTCTCCCAATCTTTACAGTTCTTTCCCGAAGGAAATAAGAGATGCTTTGACTAAATTTGAAACCTTTTTCCGTGAAAATTTATTCTCCAGTTCCCCGCTGCTTAACGAAGTATTGAAATATATTTTCGACAGGCGCGGCAAAAGGATAAGACCTGCCTGCGTCTTTCTTTCGGCTATGGCTTCTGCTCCCTCGAAACCGTTTAACGATCTGACATTTGCAGGGACGGCGGCAATAGAAATGGTTCATACCGCGTCCATTGTACACGATGATGTTATTGACCGTTCGGATCTGCGTAGGGGAGGCAAGTCCGTCAATGCCGAATGGACGTCCCGCATTGCCGTGCTCGCCGGCGACTATCTTATGGCGAAGGCGCTTATGCTGATTACGGAATACCGGATGTTCGACTTTATGTACATCATGTCCCGTCCAATAGTCGAAATGAGTGTGGGAGAGATGATTCAGATAGAAAAATCCATTGCCATGGATACCACCGAAGAGATTTATTTTGAAATCATCAGGAAAAAAACAGCTGTTTTAATCGGAGCATCCATGGAAGTTGGAGCCAAATCGTCGGGAGCTGTACATCTTGCCGCCACAATGTCCGAAATAGGAGAAAATATCGGAATGGCTTTCCAGATAAAAGATGATATTTTCGATTATGAAAAGACAAATTTACTCGGGAAACCTACAGGTAATGACGTTGTTGAAAACAAGATAACGCTGCCTTTGATTTATGCGCTGAAACAGGCGGGCGGCAAAAAACAGAAAGAAATCCTTAAATGTGTGAAACAGTCCTCAACAGACAGAAAATATATTTCCACAGTCAGGGATTTTGTCCTGGAAAACAATGGTCTGGCTTATGCGGCATCTGTTGCTGAAAAATATGTGGAACAGGCAATATCCATGATTTCAAATCTCGATGATTCTCCCGCAAAACAGGCGCTGATAAGCCTTTCCCACTATACTATTAAAAGGCACGAGTGATGGAATATCTAAAAACGACAATAACTTGTGCACTGTTTTTATCAAGAAAAATATGAGATATGGAAATAACTGTTGTAAAGATAGGCGGAAATGTTATTGATAGACCCGAAGATTTGACTGTCTTCCTGAAAAAGTTTGCAGCCCTGCCCGGGAATAAAATATTGGTGCACGGAGGAGGCAAAATGGCGAGCAAATTCTCTGCCAAACTGGATATTCCGACGAAAATGATAGATGGCAGGCGGGTAACCGATTCGCAAACAATCGGGATTGTAACCATGGTGTATGCGGGTCTGATTAACAAAACGATTACGGCGCAGCTTCAATCGTACGGATGTAATGCTGCAGGTCTTTCTGGCGCCGACGCCGGCATGATAAAAGCGGTGAAGAGGTCTCCCTATCCTGTCGATTTCGGTTTCGTAGGGGATATTCCCACCGATGGAGTCAATGCCGGGCTGTTGATGAAATTCATTGATATGGAGCTTGTCCCCGTATTTTGCTCGATAACGGCAGACGGACAGGGCGTACTGCTGAACTGCAATGCAGACACTGTCGCCCGGTCAATTGCAGGGGCGCTCTCGTTTTCGGATGCTGCTGTGAGGCTGATTTACTGTTTCGAAAAACAGGGACTGCTATCCGATCCCAATGACGATAATTCGGTGATTCCTCTGATTAATTCCGATAACTGCGAAAAACTTAAAAACGAGGGTATAATCACATCCGGCATGATCCCGAAAATCGACAATGCTTTCGAAGCCTTAAATGAAGGAGTAAAGGAAGTTGTCATAAAATCATATTTCAATCTGGATAAGACTGATAGCGGAACAATTGTAGTTAACCGCTAAAACTGAATCGGGAAAAATAGGCTGTACGAGTGTACGACAAAATTCCGTATGTCCGTAGAGCATCAAGGGAGTTAAAAATCTTTTGTAATGTCCGCCAAAGAAGTCTCCCTGCACAGCCATATCTGGAAAACAGGGGCGAAATATTATTTTGAGGCGCTAAGGGAAGTAATTTTCGGATTCCTGACATTAATCAGGAGATTTATTTGATGGCAGTTCGGAACTTTGGAGCTTCCTGTTTACTGCAAAGTTGCAGATTTGCACAAAGTTTTTGGTGACTTTGGCAAGGCATCACGAAAATTTCAATTGAAAAAGTTGCCGGTTATTTTCTATCAGAACATTTATTCTGTCTGTCAGTTTGGCGGTAAGCGATTTGATCTTGAAAGCCTGTCTGTGGGATTCAAGACTGTATTGAGAAGATATTCCGCATTTTTCTGAACCTGTCTGCCGTAATATCCTGTCGGAGAAAGAAGATTCAGCTGAAAAAACAGAAAGCCGTCTGCTTTCAGTTTTTGTAGTCGTTCTATCCATGTACAGATAGCGTTCGGGATGTGCAAGGATAATGCTGTATCCCTTTTTCTTTATTTTTTTGATTGTTTGATGAAAGTTGAGTGGAGGACTGAGATATGAGGTTTCAACCAGCAGATGCTCATCTGCAATGGCAAGCGGTTTGTTTTTAGAGTTTTCCAAATGTGAATTAAAACTGCCGTCGAGCATGTATTCGGCGGCCAGTCTCAAGTCAATGTTTCCGGCATATCCATTAATCAGATTATCGAAATGCCGTTTTAATGATTCAGAGTTGTTTTCCGGAAAGTTTTC
>JAIRZR010000104.1 GCA_031267155.1 Prevotellaceae bacterium
AGTTGTGACAGAGAGGAGCTTTACCCCGAACTGCGCCTGCGGCTTGTTCGGGGTTATCCATCTTAAACTCCTTACGGAGTTTGTCCGCAATGCACAAAACTGCCCCGCGCACTGTATAAATTGGTAAAAGGATACGGCACAAAATGGATATGGACAGCCTTTAGCCGGACAACAGACTGATAATATGATATAAAATATGAAACAGAACGTTAAAGGATTGTAGAATATACCTCTGTTTACAGGTGATGAACTTGTTCAGCCTTGTTTATAATTCGACTTAGACAGGCATTACTGTCTTCTGTTTCCATTTTTCGAAAAATGCAGGATTGCCGATGCTCAAACAATTGTCGGCAACTGAAAGAAATACCTGAACTGTTTCGCCCGTTGCGGCGAGAACGCCTGTCAAAGCATTGTATATTTTGTATTTGAAAACGATTTTTGCGGCGGGAGTATCGAAATACCTTATTTCGACCAGAGCCTCGTCTCCGTATTTCAGTGGTGATTTATATTCGCAACTGATTGACACTATGGGAGTGTAATATCCATTTTGATAAACGTCAAGATAAGGGATTCCATATTTTATACCAAAGGCTTCTCTTGCGTCTTCAAAGAGATGGACATAATTTCCATGCCACACAACGCCCATGCTGTCCACCTCGCTGAAACGTATTTTAACCCTGACCGTTTCCTTCAATTCTGTTTCAACTATTCTTTTCAGAACCATGAGTCTGTTTATTATTTTTTTCTTTTCCATCCCCTGCCCTGCATCTGGTTTTTCACGGTATGCTGGGCTGCCTTATAATCGTTCAGTTCCTGATTGATCAGCTGAAAATCTATATGCTTCTGCAAAAGATCGGCATTTGTGAGTTTCACAGTTACCTTATCGCCAAGAGTATATGTTATCCCCGACGACTGTCCGACTATCCTGTAATTATCCTCGTCGAAGCAGTAAAAATCGTCTTTCATTGACCTGACAGATACCATACCTTCAATCTTGGTATCAATAAGTTCCACAAATATTCCCCATTCCGTCACTCCGGAAATCAGCCCGTCATATACTTCTCCAATCTTGTCTTCCATAAACTCGATCATCTTGTACTTGATTGAGGCCCTCTCGGCATCGACAGCCCTCTGTTCCATGAGCGACGACTGTTTGCACATTTTATCGTAATAGTCGGCGTCGGCAGACTTTTCTCCATTGAGATAAGCCGCCAGCAGCCTGTGTACCATCATATCCGGATAACGGCGGATTGGAGATGTGAAATGGGTATAGTATGGAAAAGCCAGACCGTAATGGCCTATGTTGTCAGTCGAGTAAATGGCTTTTGCCATTGAACGCACTGCAAGCGTTTCTATCAGTCCTGCTTCCGGCTTGCCTTTCACTTCGGACAGTACCTTGTTCATTTCTTTCGACAGGCGGGCGTCGTTGTCCAGTTTCATACTGTAACCGAAACGTTTGATAAACGAGCTGAAATTGTTCAGCTTGTCAAAATCGGGCTTGTCATGTATTCTGTAAACAAAGGTTTTGGCTTTTTGACCCGCCACCTTCTTTCCGATTTTTTCCGCCACTTTCCTGTTTGCCAGCAGCATAAATTCCTCTACCAGCTGGTTCGACTCCTTCATTTCCTTGAAATAGACTCTCAGCGGCTTTCCGTTTTCGTCCAGTTCGAACTTGGCCTCTTCGCGCTCGAAAGTAACGGCTCCGTTTTTAAAACGGTTTTTTCGCATTATCTGAGCCAGAAAATTCAGTTTCAGCAATTCCTGAGAATAATCTCCTTCGCCGGTTTCTATAACCTCCTGAGCCTCTTCGTATGTAAACCTCCGTTTCGAAAGGATGACCGTCCTCCCGAGCCATTCGCTTTTGATTGTTGCCCTGTTATCCAGCTCGAATACAGCCGAGAAACACAATTTCTCTTCATCGGGACGGAGTGAACAGATGAAATTGGACAGCCTTTCGGGAAGCATGGGTATAGTTCTGTCGACCAGATATATGGAAGTGGTTCTATCTTCGGCTTCCCTGTTGATTGACGAATTGTGTTTCACGTAATGGGTAACGTCCGCAATATGCACGCCTATCTCCCAGTGACCGTTATCCAGCGTGCGTATCGACAGTGCATCGTCGAAGTCCTTTGCATCCTTCGGATCAATTGTGAATGTCGCAATGTCCCTGAAATCCCTGCGCTTGGCACAGTCGGCGGCTGTTATTTTCCCCGAAATGCGCTGTGCAAGCTTTTCGATATGTTCGGGATAGGAATACGGCAAATCGAACTCGGCGAGTATTGCGTGCATTTCCACGTTTACGTCTCCCGAATCGCCCAGGATATCAATAACTTTACCGGTGGGACTTTTCATTTCCTTTTTCCATTCCACTATGTCTGCAAGCACTTTCTGACCCTTTTGTGCGCCGTTAAGATTGGCCAGCGGAATGAAAATATCGTACGGCATATTTTTGCTGTCGGGAATCACAAAGGCATATTTTGACGAGACTTCAATTTTCCCGACAAAAGTACGTTTCGACTTCTCGATAATTTCCACTATTTCGCCTTCCGCACGGGATCCTTTCTTGTTGAACACCTTCACTTTTACTCTGTCGCCGTGAAACGCCCGGTTCATATTGTGCTCGTATACAAAAATATCGTCGGACGATTCGTCGTCCGGAACAATGTATGCAGAACCCTGCTTGGTAATATCGACTTTTCCCGTCAAAAAAATATCTTCCGGCTTATTATACTTATATTTGCCCGAAGCGGGACTTGTTAAAATTCCGCGCAAAACCAGTCCGTCCAAAGTTATTAAAAGCAGTTCGCGCATGTCGTTGTCGATATTAGCTACAGCGGCAATCTGCCTGTAATTGTAAAGTTTTGCCGGGTTTGCTTCGAAAATATTTATGATATTTTGCAAAAAGTCTGTTTTGCTCCTGTTTTTTTTACTCATCAATCAAATTCTTTATTCGATTATTCTTTAAAATGATTTTATATTCAAATGTTTATCCCATAAAGAGCATATCATTTGCCGGTGCAAATGTATATAAAATTATTTCTTTCCGGCGTTTTTTTACACGATGTTCACGATGACCGCACGGAAACCGTCCAGTGTCGGGCGAAAATCAGGACGAGTATGCTAAACGAAAAGTTCATTCGCGTCGTAATTGACCGGTGCGCTTATCCACCTCTTTTTTAGCGCATATATCGACCTAATGGGATTGTGGTACGTATTGTACCTTTTTTATTTATTTTTTGTTTTCACATCACCATTTTTTTTTAACTTTGCGGCAAAATTTTATGTGTAAAAATAAAAAGCAGGAATATTATGAATAAATTAGGAAGACACGGGATATATCTGTATTTGCTTTTTGTAACGCTTATATTTTGTATATCCTGTAAAGAAAAGAAAATGCAGGGCAATGATGATATTATCGTCATTGATCCCTCAAAAGCAAAGCCGGGACTTTTGTCGGAAATACTTGATTCAATATCGTATATCAAACTGGCAAACGATGATGAATGTCTGCTCAATTATATCGACAGGATAAAATATTTTGATAAGCAGTATTATATATACGATCGTGGAGCTCAAACGATATACGTATTTGACGAAACCGGTAAATATGTGAAAAAATTTAACAAATACGGACGTGGAGCCGGGGAATATCTTCTGGTAACCAGTTTCGTAAAGGATGATAAGGGACGACTGCACATCTATGATGCAGAATTGTCCAAAATACTGACTTATGATACATCGGGGAATTTTGTTTCGGGAATAAATATGACCAAAGATGATCATCCCCGTGATTTTATGTGTTTTGATGATAAGTATATGCTTCACATGCCGGATGAAAATATTGGAGCGCGTCATGGATCATTTGTATTTGACCCCGAAACAGGAGCATATACCGAAATTATGCATATTGATGAATGGGAAGACAAAGACGTCTTAACCAATGTCTGGAATATAATCGACAGAAACGAATCCGGCTACTCCCTGATTAACGGCTACTCGAATATCGTATATAACATGAAACATGACAAAACCATAAACAAGTTTCAGTTTGACATCCAGCCGCGTTTCAGTTATAAAACAGAAGAAGGATATCAAATGGTGAGGTGCAGTGAAACGGACAATGTTTTGATGGCTCGCTGGATGTATAGAAAAGGACGGAATGGAGATCATGATATAATTTGTTTTTACAATAAAAATACAAAGGCATTGAAAATATATAAGGATATAAAAAATGACATTGATAAAAGGACAGGAAAGCTGGAAGCCTTAAATAACAATATTGTATACATTATCAGCGGAGAAACGGATGAAACAGGATTTGAACTGAATCCATGGCTGCAAATCTGGCATCTAAAGAATGTGGAAGAGATGCCATGATCGCGAAAAGTCAATTCCAAAGGAATTGTCGAGAAATAAACTGACTGTTATATTTCCCTGCAAGACACTAAATATCAATCGAAAATATCTCTGTCGCGCAAGACGGAACGTCTCTACTGTCACGTCCTGAAAAATGTGTATACTTTTTTTAATTATTACTACATTCATTTTTTTCATCAATTTTCACCTTTTATTTTAGTTTTTCCCCGCCTCCCTTCGGGGGGCGCGCCCCCCGAAGGGAGGCGGGGAAAAAAATTTTTAAGCCCCTCGCATGTGTACCTCCTCCGGTGTCTTTAAGCCCAGAGACCGGTGAGGTCTCTTCCTGTTATACAGATCAATAGCTTCGGCACATGCCATTTTGGCAATATCCCCGTTTTTAAAGCTTGCATCAGGCATGTATTCTTTAATATCCCGTTTACACGCTCGGCCAGTGCATTTTCGTAACAGTGGTTTTCTTCCGTCATGCTGATCACCATCCTGTGTTTCAGCAATATTTTTGTGTATTCACTGCTGCAGTACCGGATGCCACGGTCGGAGTGATGAATCACGCCTGCAGGATTATGACACTGTTTAAGCGCTCTTTTTAACGCCACAGCACCAGCTTCATGAGACAGACTCTTCGACAGTTCCCAGCCAACAATTTTTCGGGAATATACATCCGTCAGAAGAAAAAGATACATGAACCCTTCACCAGTCCTGATATACATTATATCGCTGGCCCGGGC
>JAIRZR010000126.1 GCA_031267155.1 Prevotellaceae bacterium
AAGGTACTGCGCTTTGAGACCTTTAAATTCCGCCGGATGACCTATCCCCCTGTTGATTGAATAGTCCATGCTTCCCATTATAAGAAGAAGGAACGTAAAATAGTGGCTGCCACAATCAGGAAGATACAGGCTCCAAACCACGATGCAGCAGTTTTGCCCGTGTCGGGGTCGCCGCTCGAAAACTTTGAATATACCTTAACCCCGCCTATCAACCCCACGACTGCGCCGATGGCGTATATCAGTTTGGTTGCCGGGTCGAAGTACGAGGTTACCATCTGCGTGGCTTCGGTAATGCCTGCCGCGCCGTTACCCTGCGCGAAGACGCTCATGGCAGCCGTCAGGAGTGCGGCAGCCGAAAAGAAAATTTTGAAAATGCTTTTTTGCTTTATCATAACGATTTTTAAAAATGCTGAGGGAGAGGGATCATCCCCCGCAGCGGATGAATACTGTTTTTACTTTGGATTTTAGTGGCGGCTCCTGTGAGCCTCTGTTTTTGCGTTTTTGAGGAACGCTACCCGTAATCTCTCTGCTTCATTTTCCTTACATTTTTAATGGTTCAACTTAACTTAACTTAAAAAATCCCTTATGTCGAAATCTTTCCGGCTGTCATTACCTGCATCCTCTTCGACTTCGACTTCAGGGTTCAGGCTCCGGATATAACGGTCAATCACCGCCCTGATCCGCTCCGCCTTCCCTTCGTCTCCGGAAACGAGCCGCTCGAACATGTCGGTCCTTTCCATCCGGTAAAGGAGTTCCGCACTTTCGTCCGCCGGGTTTTGGACGGCTTCCACGGTTCCGGCCATTTCCTCGATGGTCAGGCCTTCTGCCGTTTCCGCATCCCCTCCCGGCGTTTGCCGCAGGCACTCGACTTCTTCTTCACTGTCCGACTCCGTTTCGTTTTCGTCCGGTTCGATGTCCAGAGATTCGGGATCGGGCTCTTCGCCGAAAACTTCATCCGGTTTTCCGGGCGGGATAACCGCATCCCTTTTTTCGCTTCCGGCGGCAAAAGTAATCGCTTTTCTTTCGTTCGTTTCATTTTCCGCAGAACTGGCAGGGGTTTGCTCCGGTCGGGCAGGACATAGCGGCTTTTGCCCATCACATCGGCGGCGGGTTCCGGCTTTTCGGGCGGGGGGTCGCTGTCCTTTGCCTTACCCCCGGGATAAGCAATGCGGTACAGGAGGAACAGGGCGGCAAGCATTATTAAAACAGCAAGGACTTTCATGGCGGCAATCAGTAAATCCTTTTTCCGGTAAAGGAATTGACGATTTCTTCGTGATACCTCTTAAAATGCTCGTTCAAAATATTATCAACATACCCGTACAAAGTAATTTTACCGTGACCGACAATATGTACAGTCTGTGAAATACGCTCATGATGCTCCTCTCTGATATAGAGCGATTTTCCTAAACGGGCAGCCGGTGTGTCCGTTTTCCTGATGTACGCCGACTGATAACCTTGCGTTCTCCTGTCCAATTCTTCTTTTTCCATTTTCTCCTGTTTTAAAAATCCATTAAACTGTTGCTGTTATTTTTCGACAACTCTTTGTTGTACAATTCGATAATTTCATCCCTGTGCGTTTCGAGATGCTCTGTCAGGATGCAGTCTATATACCCGCCAACCGTAATATCCCTGTCGGAAAGGACTTTGACGATTTTCGATATGGCAGTATGTATTTTTTGACTGATATATACGCACGACCGCGCCTTTAACCCGTTGCGTTGCAGGAACAGGCTGCCATAATCCGTATTGTTCCGCTTGCGGCGGACAGGCTCTTTTGTCTCCTTTACCTCTTTTGAATGTTCGGGTTCAGGGACAGGCTCAACCGTTTTTTCCGGCTCTTTGGGCGGAACGGGAACAGCCGACGGGTTGCTCTGCTCATAGACGGATTGCAGCAGGGCCGCTTCGTCTATGTCTTCCACTGCCCTGCTTTTTCGCTTACTGTTTTCCATTGCCGTTTAATTTTAAGATTTCACATATTTCATCGGCCAATAAATCAATGTTGCTGCCTTTAAGCAGGGCTTTGTCGGCTGAAAACAGCGTGGAACGGAAAATGCTGCGACTCTCGCCCGACATTTCCTTGCGGAAGCGGATACTGTTGGGCAGCGAGGTTTTCATTATTTGCAGCCCCAGTTCCTCAATGGCGTTTTCATAAGCCTCATACAAAGGCGTTTTTTCCCTGCCGTCCACCATATTCCAGAATAGCCACAGCCCTTTCAGGTTGCCTTTGCCCATGCTGATAATGTGGTCGTTCAGCATGGTGGCATACTGCAGGGTACTTTCAAGTACAAACCGGTCGGCGCTTATTGGTGTAAAGATACAGTCCATGGCCGAAAGGGTTTTGATAACGCCGCCGCTGTTGAGCGTTCCGGGCAGGTCGAAGAAAATCACGTCAAATTCCTTTTGGGAGTTTTCCATCAGGGCCTGCGCGTCTTCGACGGCTTTTTCCGGCGTGCTGTCCTTAACCGGATAGGCTTTGATTCCGAGCGAGCGGAACATGTCATACGCCGCCCGCTTGAAATAACCGTCCCTGACAATCAGTTCGCCGTCGCGCCTGCGCTCATGGAAGATACTTAACTGCGGGAAATCGCAGTCCACTACGGCTATGTGATAGCCCTTTACATAATGCAGGTAACTTGCCGTCAGCACCGTTACCGCCGTTTTGCCCGTTCCGCCCTTTTGGGTAGAGAAGGCGACGAATAATGTCTGTTTTTTCATTTTACTGAAATGTTTAAATAAATCATTAAATAACTGTTGATATGTATCTGTAAATCATTACTGATATGCTGATATGCCGCTTTGCCTTTTTGCTTCAATGAATAAATGTTTCTGCATTTCAATATGGCAATGCGACAGCAAGTCAATACAACAGTACTGATTTGCGTCAGCACGACAATACCGACTGACGTACCTGTTTCTGCAAATCCGTGAAGCATTGTTTCAATGCTGATTTGCCTCTTTGCCGGTTTATTTCTTTGCCTGCTTATGTCCATATTTCTTTATTTCCGTAAATCCATATTTTATTATTTCTGCAAATCCGTGTTTCATCACTTCAATGATTACACAGTGATTTACGGCTGCAAAGGAATATAGAAAAATCCGTGAATTTTCCGTCTCCCTGCCGGGTGGCAGGGGTTTGCCGGCCACTGGCAGGGGTTTGCCGCCCTGATCATGCCAATGATCCCAAAACTGCCGCGTAACTTTGCCGCATGTTTCAAAGAATATGATCATCATGCAAACAGCAGTTCAAAAGTCCCAACGGTTCCGACAGCCACACATATCCCGGCCTGCAAAAAGCCCGGCAGCCAGTACGGTTTACTCAAAAGTCAGCAGGGCTAACACCCAGTCCCGCCCCTGCGGGATTTCATGTGCGCCGGCACATGGCAAGTTGTATTTTGCGCTGCTCACTTCGTTTTCCGCAGCACAAAATCACTTGCCCGGCACGGGGGAAGATTTACTCCGAAGTCGCAAATCATTTCAAATTATATAGTAACCACAGGGTCTGTGACCCGCTAAAATCCAGACAGTATGACAGCAGAAAACAAAAAGCCCCGGCAGATCGGGCGCAAACTCAAGGACGACCCCGCCGTGTTCCGCTATTCGGTCAGTTTCAATGCGAAGGAACACGCTGAATTTCTATCCCGCTTCGAGCAGTCGGGAATGGACGTGAAGGCGCATTTTATCGCCGCCTGCATCTTCGACCGCCGGTTAAAGGTGGTCAAAATCGACAGGGCGACGATGGATTACTACATGCGCCTGACCACATTTCACTCGCAATACCGCGCAATCGGCGTCAATTACAATCAGGTTACAAAGGCGTTGAAATCCACTTTTACTGAAAAGAAGGCGCTGGCGTTCCTTTATAAGTTGGAACAGGCGACAAAAGAGCTGGTCAGGTTGCAGCAAAAAATCATTGAATTAACGCAGGAATTTGAAGCAAAACATCTGCAATCAAAGCCGTAATTAAATAAAGTATGATAGCAAAAATCAGTTCAAGCAACAATATCTACGGCGCACTTTCATACAATCAAAACAAGGTTGATGAAGATCATGCGAAGGTCATTTTTGCGCACAAAATGATTGAGCCTGCGGACGGAAAATGGGAGATAAATGCCTGTTTGCAGTCGTTTGAACCCTATCTTTTGGCGAACAGACGGACTGAAAAACCTGTCTTGCACGTGTCGCTCAATCCCGACCCGGAGGACGTTTTAAACAATGAACAGCTGTCGGAAATCGCCCAAATCTATATGCAAAAAATGGGTTACGGCGAGCAGCCTTTTATCGTTTACAAGCACGAGGATATAGAACGAAAGCATATTCACATTGTTTCGCTGCGTGTCGATGAGAACGGACGCAAGATTGACGGCAACTTTGAACGCCGCCGCTCAATGGACGTTTGCCGTGAGCTGGAACAGCAGTATGGTCTGGTTCCCGCCGACCAAAAACAGCGGCAGGAAGGTTTGCCTTTAAAGCCTGTCCGCTATGAAGACGGCGATGTAAAGCGCCAAATCGCAAACGTTATCCGCTCCGTTGCAGGAGGCTGGCATTTCCAGAGCTTGAAGGAATACCGCGCCCTGCTTACCTTATATAACATTGGGGTAGATGAAATTCGCGGCGAAGTGAACGGTAAAGAATATAAGGGTTTGATTTATTCTGCGCTGAACGGCCGGGGCGAAAAAGTCGGGAATCCGTTCAAATCCTCACTCTTTGGCAAGTCGGTCGGCATCGACGCTTTGGAAAAACGTATCGAACAATCGGCGGAAATTATCAGGAGTAAAGGATTGAAAGAGCGCGGCAAGCGGATTATTGCAGCCGCCATGCGTAGCACGGACAATCGCGCTGATTTTGAAAAGGTGCTGGAAAAGCAGGGCGTGTCGGCTGTTTTCCGCAGCAATGACGAGGGCCGCATTTACGGCGCAACCTTTATTGATCACGAACAGAAATGCGTATTCAACGGTTCGCGACTGGGTAAAGAATTTTCGGCAAATGTGTTTAACGACCTTTTCAACGGCGCAGGAAACAAGCCCGATGCTTTCAAAACCGACAGGGAACAGACTTTTGCGCCGTTTGAAAAATCGCACGGGCAGGACGAGGGTTCAGGCATCGGCGGCATTTTCGATTTGTTTTCCCCCGACCTTTCGGGCGACGGCGCAGACAACGCCGAAGAACAAGCCCTTACCCGCCGGATGAAAAAGAAACAAAAGCGTCAAAGACGCATATAATAATTCATAATTAAAAAGCTATGCAACAGGAAGATGATTTAAGAGGCCTGGCAAAAACGATGGAGTTTATGCGGGCAATCAGCATTTTATTTTGTGTGATTAACGTGTACTGGTTTTGCTATCAGTCCATACGCGAATGGGGCATTAATATCGGCGTGGTCGATAAAATCCTGATAAATTTTAACCGCACAACCGGACTGTTTTCGTCTATCCTTTGGACGAAAATCTTTGCCGTCGTGTTTTTGGCCCTGTCGTGTCTGGGAACAAAGGGCGTGAAAGAGGAAAAAATCAAATGGTGTAATATATGGCTATGCCTGTGCTTCGGTTTTATCTTTTTCTTCCTTAACCGGTGGCTGTTGCATTTGCCGCTGCCGCTTGCGGCGAATACCGGGTTCTACATTTTCACGCTCACAGCCGGCTATATCCTCTTACTCATGGCGGGCATGTGGATGAGCCGCCTGTTGAAAAACAACCTCATGGATGATGTCTTTAACCTTGAGAACGAATCGTTCATGCAGGAAACGAGGCTCATTGAAAACGAATATTCTGTCAACCTTCCCACCCGGTTTTTCTACAAAAAGAAGTGGAACAGAGGCTGGATAAACATTGTAAACCCGTTCCGGGCAAGCATCGTTCTGGGAACGCCGGGCAGCGGCAAGTCATACGCTATTGTTAACAGTTACATCAAACAGCAGATCGGGAAGGGATTTGCCCTTTACTGCTACGACTACAAATTTGACGACCTTTCAGTCATCGCCTACAATACCCTGCTTCAAAACCTCGACAGATACAGGGTCAAGCCCAAATTCTACGTCATCAATTTCGACAATCCCCGCAAGAGCCACCGCTGCAATCCTATCGCGCCGGAGTTCATGACCGACATCAGCGACGCATACGAGAGCGCCTACACAATAATGCTCAACCTGAACAGGACGTGGATCCAAAAGCAGGGCGACTTCTTTGTCGAATCGCCGATTATCCTGCTGACGGCCATCATCTGGTATCTGAAAATCTACCAAAACGGCAAGTATTGCACCTTCCCGCACGCTATTGAGTTTTTGAACCGCAAATATGTCGATATTTTCCCGATTTTAACGTCCTATCCGCAGTTGGAGAACTATTTAAGTCCGTTCATGGACGCATGGCAGGGAGGCGCAGCTGATCAGTTACAGGGACAGATTGCATCGGCTAAAATTCCGCTGTCCAGAATGATCAGCCCGCAACTCTACTGGGTGATGACCGGTGATGATTTCACCCTCGACATCAACAATCCAGCCGAACCGAAAATCCTTTGCGTGGGCAACAATCCCGACCGCCAGAATATTTACTCGGCAGCCCTGGGTTTGTATAACAGCCGTATCGTGAAGTTAATCAACAAAAAGGGACAACTCAAAAGCAGCGTGATTATCGACGAGCTGCCCACCATTTATTTTCGGGGACTGGATAACCTGATCGCCACAGCACGTGCAAACAAAGTTGCCGTTTGCCTCGGTTTTCAGGACTTTTCGCAGTTAAAGCGCGATTATGGCGATAAAGAGGCCGCTGTTGTGATGAACACGGTGGGGAATATCTTTTCCGGGCAGGTGGTCGGCGAATCGGCAAAAGCGCTCTCCGAACGTTTCGGAAAGGTGTTGCAAAAACGCCAGTCCATGACCATCAACCGGCAGGACAAATCCACCTCCATATCAACGCAACTGGATTCGCTGATTCCGGCAAGCAAAATCAGCAACCTCACGCAGGGCATGTTTGTCGGCGCAGTGTCCGACAACTTCGACGAGCGCATCGAACAGAAGATTTTCCATGCCGAAATTGTAGTCGATAATGCAAAAGTTGCCGCCGAGACAAAAGCATACAAAAAAATCCCCGTCATTGTCGACTTCACGGACAGGGACGGAAATGATGTGATGCAGGAAGTGATCGAGCACAATTACAACCAAATAAAAGCGGACGTGAAGCAGATTGTCGCAGACGAGTTGGAAAAAATAAAGGCTGACCCGGAATTACAGCATCTGATAAGGAAAGATAAGGAGTAGAAAGCAAAAGAGCCTGTAAAAACGGCTCTTTTTTGTTTCTAAATGTCTGGAAACGGGTTTTCTGCAAAAGGTCGCCGAAATAGATGAGGCAAAATATAAAACATTGATACTTAATACTTCCACGCATAAAGTTCAAAATTCAACAAAAATTACAGGCCTTTTTTGAAACTTTTTGCAAGACAATTCGTAAAACAAAACAAATAAGGATAAGTTGCATTGATATTGATTAAAAAATTTAGCCTGATGAAAAAGTATCTTTATATCATTTTGTGCATCGCCTGCGTTACGGCAGCTTGCAGCAAGAACGAAGACAAAAAAAATGCACAGGTCAAAACCCTTGGTGCAACCGGAGTTACCAATGTCGAGGCTGCCTGCTGGGGTAAAATTACCGAACAGGGTACGGCCGGCATTAGCGAGTACGGTATAGAAGTTATATTCCCGGAAGGTGCGAAAATGTTGAAGTACACCACCTCCAAAGCCGATTCCTTCGCAGTGCAGTTGAACGGTTTGATAGAGGGAAATCAGTATGTGTACAGGGCGTATGCTGTAGAAAACGGCAGCGCTGTTACGAGGTACGGCGGCTATGAAAGTTTTACAACCCTGGTACCGGCTGAATTTTACATATCCTTTACCAATATTGCCGACCGGGAGGCTGATGTTGAATTTATCGGCGCCGATCTTTTGCGTTC
>JAIRZR010000155.1 GCA_031267155.1 Prevotellaceae bacterium
ATAATGTCACACCTTCGGCGTTTTGTAAGGTTTGTGTTTGTTGTTTTGCTATAAAAATAACATCCCTTCGGGATTTTTGTGCTGATATTCAATCATATTCTCAGTAGAAAAACCCGAAGGGTTGAAATTATTATAGAAAACAGTACAGGCAATCTAAAAAACCTGAAAGGGTGGCATTATAAAATTACGCCGATCTCCCTTCAAAAATACATGCTATTTTGTCTAAACACACAATGCTATACGCAAAAACGGAACGTAATTATTTTTCAATGGACGTAACATTTTTGACACCCCCCCCCTGGGGCTCTATGGGTAATTTTATCGTACACCCCCGTCAATACACCCAATCTCTTTTTTGAAAAAAAATAATTACATTTGCAGACGTTCATACGCGATAAAGTATGGCCTATATTGTTGGTTCTTATAAAATTGAAATATTATGTACTATAAAAAATTACTGTTAATTACTATCGCTGCACTGTTTTTATGTTCGTGCAAGTCCAAACAGAGTGATGAAAACATCTCTCCAAGTTATAATCCATATATTGAAGCGTTTACTTCCGGGGACATTTCTGTGAAGTCAAGCATCATTGTACAGTTGTCCGAGCCGTCGCACTTGGATTCGGAAGAATCCATAAGCAATGAACTGTTTGATATTTCGCCTTCGGTAAAAGGGAAGATACAGATGCTGAACGATCGTACCTTTTCTTTTGTACCTGATGAAAATCTCAAAATCAATCAGCGGTATGCAGTAAAATTCGATGTAGGAAAAGCAGTTAAAAATGTCGACAAAGAGTTCCGCAAGTTCGAATTCAGTTTTTCGACCATAAAGCCATCGTTTTACATGTCGCGCGAAGGATTGAAGCTGTACAGCGAGACCGCGCCGCACATGTTTCAATTGGTCAGGGAAATACACATCTCCGACTATGCCGATCCCGCCGGGGTGGAGAAAATGCTCACAGTCAAGCTGAACGATAAGACGCCGGCAATCAAATGGGAACACGAAGGCAACAGGCATACCTTTACTATAGACAGCATAAAAGCCGGCGAATCTGCTTCCGAAATGAAGCTCAATCTTAACGCAAAGAGCATCGGCGGCGATCTGACGGACGATGAAACGCTTCGAATACCAAGCAAGTATGAGTTTGACATACTGGGAATCACATCAAGCGACGAAGACGGGAATCAGGTCATTATATGCCGGTTTTCGGCGCCCATCGACGCCAAGCAGAATCTGAAAGGCATCGTTACCATCGAAGAATACCGGTTTACGTACCGGGTATCGCTGAACACAATACTGCTGTATCCATCCGAAAGGCTTACGGGACAGGTTACTCTGACAGTATTCGAGAGCCTGAAAAGCGCCAACGGAGGCAATTTCGGGAAAAACTATACCGAAGAACTGCTTTTCGAATCAGACAGTCCCGAAATCAAGTTTTTAGCCAAGGGAAACATACTCCCGACCTCGAGCAACGGGACAATCATGCCGTTTCAGGCTGTCTCGGTAAAATCGGTTACTGCCAAAGTGATAAAGATATACGAGAACAATGTAATGCAGTTTTTGCAGGTAAACTCTCTCGGTGGAAATTCGGAACTGAAGCGTGCCGGACGGCTGATTGCCGTCAAAACCATTCGCCTTGACGAAAACAGGACAGTCAAGGAACTGCGCCGCTGGAGCACATACGCACTGGATCTGTCAAAGCTGGTAACTCCCGAACAGGGAGCAATTTACAGAATCGAGCTTTTCTTTACGAAAAAGCAGGCTATCACGGATTGCGACGATCAGGACGAAGAGGATCCCGAACAGAATATTTCCGATGAAGAACAGCTGAAAAAGCTGGAACACAACTACGATAATCCGCAGATGTACGAATACGAATACTATAATTACTATTATGACGACAACGAAAGTTACGAGGATTCTTCAAATCCCTGCACCGCACAGTATTACCGGGATAACAGCAGGTGTCGCGCGGCGAAAAACATACTCGCTTCCGACCTCGGTATTGTAGCCAAAGCAGGAACGAAAAACTCGGTGCGCTTTATAGTAACAAACATACATTCAATAAGTCCCGTATCTTCGGTCGAGATGGAAATCTACAATTACCAGCAGCAGCTGATCGGCAGGGGAATAACGAATGCCGAAGGATTTGCCGACGTCGAAGTGAAGGGAAAACCCTTTATTGCAATTGCCAAGCAGGGCGCGCAGAGAGGATATTTGCAGATGTCGGAAGGTTTGTCGATATCGCTCAGCCGTTTCGATGTTGCGGGCGACGCCGTTAAAAACGGGATAAAGGGATTTATCTACGGGGAAAGGGGCGTCTGGAGACCGGGAGATTCCATCTTCCTGACATTCATACTTCAAGACCTGGAAAACAGCCTTCCCGCTTCACATCCCGTAACTTTGGAAATAACGGACGCCAGAGGCAGAGTTGTCAACAGGCAAAGTAAAATAGGCGGAATAAACGGATTCTATAATTTTGTCTATCAGACAGGTGATGATGCTCCAACAGGAAACTGGCTTGCCTCGGTAAAAGTTGGCGGAGTTTCGTTCAGTAAAATCCTGAAAGTGGAAACAGTCAAGCCTAACAGGCTGAAAATAAACCTGACATTCCAGCAGGACGAGCTGGAACTGCAGACGCCGATAGCCGCCTCGCTGTCTTCCACATGGCTGCACGGAGCGCCGGCAAAAAATCTCAGCGCCGAAATATCCATGTACCTTAGTCCGGTAAAGACTGTGTTTAAGGGATTTGAAGGATATGTTTTTGATGATCCCACAAAAACCTTTGAGGCAGATCAGAAAACCTTTTTCTCGGGAAACCTGAACAGCGAGGGAACGGTAAACTTCTCGCAGACAGTCAATGTAGGCAACAAGCCTTCGGGCAAACTCAGGGCAAACTTCGTTACCCGGGTTTTTGAAGAGGGAGGCGATTTCAGTATCGACAATGTGAGCAAGGAAATATCGCCGTACAGGAGATATGTGGGGATTTCACAGCCGAAGGGAACAGGCTTCAACAATATGCTGGAAACGGATAAGAACCAGGTATTTGACATTGTTCTTCTCAACAAATCGGGGAAAGCCGTTTCCGAGCAGCCGGAGGTGAAAATCACGGTATATAAACTTGGATGGAGCTGGTGGTGGAGTTCGTCCGACAATCAGCTTGCCAATTTCAACTACAGCCAGTACACTACGCCTCTGCACGAAGAAACCGTCAAAATATCCGGAGGACACGGAGTGTTTTCATACAAGGCATCCCACAATCAGTATGGATTTTACCTGATAAAGGCGACGGATAAAAGCGGGGTACACAGCGCCGGTACGGTTGCATATTACGACTGGCCCGGATGGGGCGGACGGGCAAGGCAGGGAAGCGAAGGCTCGACGATGCTGATGTTCGAAAGCGATAAAAAATCATACGATGCAGGTGAAAATGCCATAATTACATTCCCTTCGTCGAATACCGCCAAAGCGCTCGTAAGCATCGAAAACGGGACTAAAGTGCTGAGCAACTACTGGGTTGCATGTGAAGACGGCGATACAAAAATCGAAATCAAAACCACTCCCGAAATGACCCCCAACGTCTATGTGTCCATAACTCTGGTACAGCCCCATGCACAGACGCAGAATGATCTGCCTGTAAGACTGTTCGGCGTCATTCCCGTGAATGTTGTCGATCCCGAAACAAAACTTTCGCCCGTGCTTGGCGTTCCCGCGAGCATACGTCCGGAAGAAAGCTATGCAGTCACTGTAAGCGAGGAAAAAGGCAAGCCGATGACTTATACGCTTGCCGTTGTCGATGAAGGGCTGCTCGATCTGACCAGGTTCAGAACGCCAAATCCCTGGGACTATTTCTACGCAAAGGAAGCGCTGGGCGTAAATACCTGGGACATGTACGAATCGCTGATTGGCGCTTATGGCGGGCGAATCGAGCAGCTGTTTGCCATAGGAGGCGATGATGCCGCTTCGGCAAACAGAACCAAAGTCAACAGGTTCAAGCCCGTGGTAACTTTTATCGGACCCTTCTCGCTGGACAGGGGCAGGAAAGCCACTCACAACCTGAAGATGCACAGCTATATCGGTTCGGTAAAGGTGATGCTTGTGGCAGGCGACAGAAAGGCGTACGGAAATGCCGAGAAGGTGGTTCCCGTTAAAAAACCGCTCATGGTTCTGGCTACAATGCCGCGCGTTATAGGTCCGGACGAGGAAATCGACCTGCCCGTAACGCTGTTCTCGATGGATGACAAAATAAGCAAGGCAACCGTATCTGTCGAAGTAAACGACCTGTTTACTATACTGGAAGAAAATAAACGCACTGTCGAATTTGAGTCTGCCGGAGAGGAAATGACGACATTCAAACTGAAAGTGAAAAAGCAGACCGGCGCCGGCAATGTGAAAATCGTCGCCGTCTCCGGAAACGAACGTTCGGAATATAATGTTGAAATAGAAGTGCGTACCCCCAATCCTCCATTGACAAAAGTTCACTCGTTTGTTCTGGAAGCCGGCAAAAGCAGTTCGATATCGGAAGAACTGCACGGAATGAAAGGTACGAACAGTGGAAGGATAGAAGCATCGGTCATTCCGCCGCTGAATTTGGGACAGCGGCTTAACTATCTGATTCAATATCCGCACGGATGCCTGGAACAGACCACTTCCGCCGCCTTCCCGCAACTGTATCTTAATTCGGTTATCGACATGAACGAAAAGGACAGAACCGGCGCCTCGTACAATGTCAAAGCCGCATTGAACAAATTGAAGAATTTTGCCGGATACGAAGGCGGGTTCACTTACTGGCCCGGAGAAAGCTCGTATAATGACTGGACAACAAGCTATGCCGGCGACTTTATGCTCGAAGCGGAGAAAAAGGGATTTTCACTGCCAAGCGGACTGAAACAGGGATGGTTGAAATATCAGCAGAAAAAAGCCCGCACCTGGGCGATGAGCAGTCAAAAAGGCTCGTACTATTCCTATTCCCAACATGATCTGGATCAGGCATACAGGCTCTACACCCTTTCCAAAGCCAAAACTCCCGAACTGGGAGCCATGAACAGGCTGAAGGAGGATAAAACCATCTCGGTACAAACACGCTGGGTGCTTGCCGCCGCATACGCTCTGGCTGGACAGCCCGAAATTGCAGAAAAAATAATCGAAAACACCGGAACCAATGTCAAGGAATATTCTTCGTTTTCGCAGACTTACGGATCGAGTACCAGAGACATGGCGCTGATAGTTGACGCCCTGCTGCTGATGGGACGCGAAAGCGCGGCATTCGAGATGGTGCGCAATCTTTCGGAAAGGCTCAACTCAAACCGCTGGATGAGTACCCAGACCACTGCCTACGCTCTCATGGGAATATCGCGTTATGCCGAGAACCTGAAGAATGGCAGTTCCATCAATATGGAATATACATGCAACGGCAGTAAGAATGTTGTAAATTCCAGTAAGTCAATATGGGTTTCGAATCTTGGCGACTTGACTTCGGGACGGTTTGATGTGACGAACAAAGCGCAAAACAGTGTTTATGTACAGATTTCGACAACGGGCACGCCTGTCGAAGGGCAGGAAACAGCCGCGGAAAACAAGATAAAGCTTAAGGTCTGGTTTTCCGACGGCAAGACAGTGATAGATCCTTCCAGACTGAAACAGGGAACGGATTTTTACGCTGTTGTTGATGTGGTAAATACAAGTCCGGCGGGAGAATCGTATTCGAATGTCGCCCTGACACAGATATTTCCGTCCGGATGGGAAATAATGAACAACCGTCTGCTGGGTATCGAAACCGACGGGGATGCAGGCAATTATGACTATTGCGATATCAGGGATGACAGAGTATATACTTATTTCAGCCTTAAAAACCCGAAGCAGTTCAGGGTGAAACTCACTGCGGCATACGCGGGCAGGTTCTATCTTCCTGCCGCAAAGGTCGAAGCGATGTACGACGGCACGATAAGCGCCAACAGCACGGGTCAGTGGGTCGAGGTTGTCAAGTGAAATTCAGTGATATGATCAGGATACTGGGGATAGAATCGTCCTGCGACGATACTTCGGCGGCTGTAACATGCGACAGGGTTTTGCTGTCGAATGTCATTGCAAGCCAGAAGGTGCACGAAAAATATGGCGGGGTTATTCCCGAACTTGCATCCAGAATGCATCAGCAAAATATTATTCCCGTGGTTGATACGGCTTTCAGGGAGGCAAATGTTACGAAAAACGATCTTGACGCAGTCGCTTATACGCGTGGTCCGGGTCTGATGGGCTCGCTTCTGGTTGGCGTTTCCTTTGCCAAGGGACTGGCTGCTTCAATCGGCGTCCCTCTGATTGAAGTGAATCATCTGCAGGGACATGTGCTTTCCCTCTTTCTGGAAGAAGAGGGAAAGACAAAGTCCTTTCCTTCTTTGCCGTTCCTCTGCCTGCTGGTCTCGGGAGGACATACGCAAATTATTGTTGTTAAAGATTATCTGGATTTTGAGATCATAGGCGCTACTATAGACGATGCGGCGGGAGAGGCTTTCGACAAGTGCGCAAAGGTCATGGGATTGCCCTATCCGGGAGGTCCGGTGATTGATTCGCTGGCAAAAACGGGAAATCCGGACGCTTTTTCTTTCGCCAAACCCAGAGTCGGCGGTCTTGACTACAGTTTTAGCGGCTTGAAAACGTCGTTCCTGTATTCTCTCCAGAAAAAGGTCGCCGAAAATCCCGGATTTATCGAAGAGAATAAAGCCGATCTGTGCGCTTCCATCCAAAAAACGATTATCGACGTCCTGATGGATAAACTGCTTAAAGCGGTCGCAAAAACAGGAATAAACGAGGTGGCTATCGCAGGCGGCGTTTCCGCAAACTCCGGCTTAATCGACAGACTGCAGCAAAATGGCAGGAAATACGGATGGAATGTCTTCGTCCCCGAACGCAGATTTACTACAGATAACGCCGCAATGATCGCTGTTACAGGATATTTTAAATACCAAAAATCACTGTTCTCTTCTCTCGATGAAATACCGCTGGCAAGAATGGGAAGTTCTCTGAGCCCCCGTTAGTACCTAACCCGGACAAGCCGGAACCAAACAGGCAAACTGTAATTTCCCGTAGCTTCCCGTCCAATGTTTGCATATCGAAAAAAACAGATACTTTTGTATAAAAATGTTGAAAACAAGTAGTTTAACGTACCAAAATCCGTTGAAACACGATTTACAGACTTGGCGGCTATTCGCCAATCAATCTCACCTTCAACAATGGCGGCTGGAAAAGCGGCGCCGGACTAGAGAATGACGATAAACATCGCCGAAGTATTGCCATAGAGACGCGATGCCATGAAGACCGATGCATCGCGTCTCTACATATAATCGCTGGAATGAGCGTTCACAATTGCGACACGTC
>JAIRZR010000165.1 GCA_031267155.1 Prevotellaceae bacterium
GGAGAGAAACGTGTCAGGGCCGGTTCGGAAGAATTTGCCGTAGAAAATCCGGAAGGAAATTTGATGACTTATTCAAACTGGAATGATGAGGGGTATGAGTGGAATGATGGCGCTGAAAAAGAATGGATTTCCGCACCCTCCGTCCCTCTCGCGCTCAAATGGTTCAGGGACGAAAAGAATTTAAAAAACGAAGTGAGATTTTATTATTGTTCAGACAGTTATGAGACTTACTATTATCAAGGTTTCCTTGACTGCAAAAACTATAAACAACTATTGTCAACACCGCATTTTGACACTTACGAAGCCGCAGAATCGGCTTTGCTGGACGAATTATTAACCGTTTTGGAAAAGGAGAAAGGGTAATGAACTGTTACATCGACACAAAAAGCATTGAATCCCTTGAATTTAAGGAGGGGCTTCTTTGGGACACACTGATAATTACGTTCCGGAGCGGAAAAACGAAAACGGTTCGCAGGGCGATAGATGCCAGCCGGGAGCTAAAAAGTTATTATTATAAATTACTGGAGGAAATGGAAGGAGAGCGATGAAAAAAGAAAAAGTTAATCAAAATGAGCCGGAAAAGAAATTGTTATTTGATTTCTTCATGTGGTTCCGGGAAAACGGCGAACGCTGCCCTGGCATGAGTGTGGAAGCTATGATAGACGGATATTTAAAGCAAAGTAAAAATCATGGGCAAACAGAATGGAAACAGTATCAGGCAGAAGAAAATGAACACGAATCATATGACGGCAGATGAAATAATAAACGCCTGGTGTGATAATGCACTTGTGGAACGGGGCGCCAATAAGGTATTTCCGAATGTTTATGCCGGCAGTTTTGAAGCCGACATAATGGAACTGTCAAAATCGGGCTATGCGACCGAATACGAAGTAAAGGTTACCCGCGCCGACTTTCGGAACGACGCAAAAAAGCAAAGGACTTATGCAGCCCGGCCGCCGGAGAGCAAATACGGAATCCTGCAGGAGGGCGGGCGGGTAAACCGGTTCTGTTACATTGTCCCGGATGGGTTGATAGCCAAAAGCGACATTCCGGATTTTGCCGGACTGGTTTATGCGGAGAGAATAAGCGCAGGTTATTATTCGCACGAAAAAGGTTTTTACAGTAAGGAAAAAATATCATTCATCACCGTAAAAGCCGCACCGTTGCTGACAAAAGAAAAAATATCGGAAAAAATGATCCAAAAGTGCCTCGAAAGCACTTATTACAGATTCCATGAATACAGAAGACGGAACGCATACAGAGAATATTTATCTAACAATAAAGAAAATGAACACAAATAAAACAGCAAACATGGAAAGAACACTTGAATTAAGAGACATTGCGGGGAATATTTCACATGACCTGCATATTACAACAGACAGAACCGCGGGAACCCACCCGGTGTATTGTGCGGGAAAAGAAAGATTATATGTAACCGGATTTGAACGCGGGATAAACATTAAATTCTGTAAAGCCGTTATGCGCCCCCTCTCCGACCTGAACCGGACAGTCACGCACAATGGAAAAGAGATAATCCCAATCGTGGAATGTGCGAAAATTGCAGAGCCGGATTATGACTGGAAAATCAACAGAAAAATGGCGAAAAGAGAAATAATTTACGAAACGTGGACGGATAAGGTTTTTTTCGGCTATACGGGATTGCATCGATATTTTAAGTTTACAGAAAAAGACGACAGATATTTTTATTCAGTGTATCAAAATGATAATATGGAATATATTCCCGACCAGGTACCACTTTTCGACTACCTGCATGAACTCAAAATCGATTACCGCGGCCTGATTGATTCCGGCCTGGCAATAGACGCAAACAAACTGGAAATTAACCCTTATAAATAATTGAAAGATGAAAGGAATATTATTTACAGAACCGCTATTCCACCAGGTGGTATGCGGCGAAAAGACACAGACGCGGCGGATAATCAATCCGCAGCCGGAAGGAGCGGTTATTCCCGTTGTGAAAGCGATAGATGGAGAATTATTTTTGGATGATAATTCAAAAACAGTTATTGGAAAACACGGGTACACTTCCTCTGAACACGGGTATTTTGAACCCCGCTACAAGCCCGGCGAAAAACTCTATCTCAAAGAGCCGTATCATATTGACAGCGGAAACGAAGTTTTGTATAAATACGCAAAAGCTCCTGCGGTCAGAAAATGCCTTAAGTGGCAAAACAAACTTTTCATGCCCGCCAAATTCGCCCGCTACTTCATTGAGATTACCGGCGTGCGCATGGAGCGGCTACAGGATATAAGCAATGGGGATTGCCTGAAAGAAGGAATTTTTAAAACGGATTTAACCGACGGAAAGGGGTGGGATCACTACGACTGGATTAACCGCTCTGCTCCTGTCAGTGGCTGGAATATAAATCCGCGAAGCGCCTACGCCTCCCTCATCGACAGCATCGGCGGCAAGGGTACATGGGACAGGAATCCGTATGTCTTTGTGTATGATTTTAAATTAACAAATAAAACAAGTGAAACCAAATGAAAACATTTGCCAGAGTGACATCATTCTCCGACAAACAATTTACGGTTGAGGTCGATAGCAGGTATTACAAAATCGA
>JAIRZR010000255.1 GCA_031267155.1 Prevotellaceae bacterium
TAATTCAGATGAGAGTGCGGTAAACAATTTCACCACTTGCTATCGCGTGCAAGCCTTAAAAGGCTTGTGACGGGAAATAAACGGTTTTCTATTGATATTGATGTCCTACGGACAATTAACGCTATTCAACTTTTAGTTTTTAACTCTCCTGATGCCCTAAACGTCATTTCGCTTTTAGTTTAGGTACGAAACGGGTATTTACAATGAAGCTTTTCGTAAGCAGCACATTAAGAGGCTTTTCTGGATTGCTACACTGCGTTCGCAATGACGGACAACGATGGTTTGCTTCGATTTATGATGACGCCTTTTGTAATGTCCTGACTAAGCGTCATTTCGCTTTTAGTTTAGGTACGAAACGGGTATTCGCAATGACGGACATCGACCCTTTTGAAGCGCCCTATATCTTCCAAAGCTTTTTAAAACTAAAGTCTTCGCCTAAAGGCGAGGGATTTGCCCCCAGATGTATAAATTAAATTTATTTGATGCGTAACCTTATGAGATTCAAAATTCAAACCTGATCAGTTAAAAATTCAAATCCTTATCATTAAATATAGCCAGACCTATCTGTTCCAGACCGCCGTTTCGTCCGTTATACCAGAGTAGCCAGCGGTCTTTTTCCTGTATAACGAACGGTTTGTAGCAGGCGCTTGCATCCCAGCTGTCCGGTGTCGGGAAAATAATCGGATTGCCTTCGTAGCGCGTCCAGCTCCCGATGCCGTCCGGGGATTTTGCCATGCCAATCTGCGCCAGATGTTCGTCGTGGAAACCGATGTAGAACATCAGATAATCTTTTTTACGCTTGATAACCTGACAGGCGGTTACTTTATGCTGCTCCCATTCGCGGGCAGGATCGGCGGCAAAGATCGGATTGCCGATATATTTTTCCCAGTGCAGACCGTCTTTGCTTGTAGCATAACCAATAGCGTTCGGTTCGTACTGTTCGCCACCGGAATACCACATCTTGAATACGCCTTCTTCCCCGTCCCAGTTCACATGCGGACACATCACGGCGACTTTCTCCCACGGCAATTCGGGCTTCAATACCGGCTCGGCGCTTTGACGGGTAAAGTTAATTCCGTCCATACTCGTGGCATAGCCGATGCGCGAACTATCCCGCACCTGACCGGTGTACCATAGATGATAAACGCCGTCCTTTTTCACGATGCCGGGGCGATTGATGCCTTTTTCCCAGTCTGTTTCACTGTTGGGCGTGAGGATAATCTGCGGCTGACTCCATTGTTTACCGTCTGCACTGACCGACAGGGCAAGACTGCCTTTTGGTCGCCACGAGTTATACATTTTGTAAACTCCATCATCTTTGAGTAAGGATACATCGAATATCGTACCCAAATCGCCGCCGCCAAGGACGGGATTGTTTTCATACTTCACCCATTGTGCGGTTTTTTTTCTGCTGCTTACGCATGACACCGTCAACATCGACAGCATAAGCAAAATAATAAAATTGCATTTGTTTGTCATAACTAATCTATTTATATCTGTTTTCAATATTTTATATAACTGTTTTTATTTTTTTCCTGTCTGCTTACCTTTCCTTTGTTTTTATTCCAGCTTGGTTTCACCCAATTCCTTTCATTTTATCTCGTCGAATACCAATTCCTTGTCATTGTAAGTGTTGAGCGACAAATGAATGATACCGTAAAAGTCTGCATCGTGCCATTGCAACTGCGCCTCGCTGGGCGTTGCGCCGTAAAGAGCAGTCAAAGACATTTCATCCCAGCAGGAGAGAAACAAGCCTGATAGACAAGCAATCGATAAAAACGTTTTTTTCATGCGAAAAGAAATTAAATTCATTTGTACTTCATTTCTATCGTATAAGTTCCGGGAGGCAGAACGCCCAGAGAGATGAAAGGCTCGCCCTTCAGCCTTGACGTTTTCAGCACGGCGCCATTGCTTTTCACTTCATATTTCTCCGACAGCAAAGGCAGGCAGACCTCGCTTTCCATATTTGCCGGTGTAGTCAGCTGCATGCGGTATTCGCCGTTTTTGTTTTCTATTTCCAGACTTATTCCTCCCTTTATCGTGGGAATGACCGCCCGGGCATGGGAGAGCGAAGCCGGCTGCGGTCTGATGCGCACCCTGTCAAATCCGGGCGTTAACGGTTCGACACCCATCAGTTTACGGGGAATCACATTGGCGGGGACGGCGCCCCAGATATGATTCCAGTCCTGATTCGGTTTGTATTTGTTATCCCATGCTTCCAGCGAGATGGTGGAGCCGACGCGCAGCATATTGTACCAGCTCCGGTCGTCCGTTTTCGTCAGCAGCTGGAGGGCATATTCCGCATCCGAAGCCTCATACAGGGCGTCCATCAGGAACTGCGAACCATATACGCTGCATGCCATTTTGCGGCTCCGGATGAACTCCATGACGCGTTTCGTCCTGCCGGAAGGCGCCATGCCGAACGCCACGGGAAACATATTCGCATGAAGCGACGAATGGAGGGTCGTATCGCCATCGACATAATAGCCCTTCCTGCCGTTGAAAAACGTTTTATTGTAGCGGGACAGGAATTGACCGGCTTCACGTTCGAAATACGAGGCATCGTCATTCATATTCAGCGCCGCCGCTATTCTGTTCATCAGTTTCAAGGCTTCGTAATGATACGCGTTCGTTACGGCATTATAAGCGGTAAACACAAAGCCGTCGGTTTCGCCGTAAGGCCAGTCCACTATATCCCGGATCTTACCATTGAAACGAATTGATTTGGCGAACTCGGGCGTCTGAAGTCCCGTTACGGTACTGATCAAACCGTTTTTTTCCCTCAGCTGCATCAGCGTACGGGTCTTCAGTATTTCGTAGCCGGCTTTCAGAGAGCGGCTGTCGCCGGTGTACAGGTAGTCATACCATGCGATCATCACCGCCTGCAGTATCCATTCGGCAGGCCAGGTCGGGTATTCGAGCAGATACTCGTGCGAACGCCGCGCCATCGAATATTCGCGATCGACGCCATAGTGGCAAAGCTGGTTAATCAGCGCATCCGCCTCGTAGGGTATTCGTTCGCGGTCGCCATCGACGTAAATCCCCAGAAACGAAGTCGCTTTGACCGAATATTTGCACATCTCCCAAATCCGGTTAAGCGTGTCGCTGCTGCATTCGAAAAAGGAGGCCGATTCGTCAAACGGATAGTGAACCGTTTCGCGCACGATATCGGAGGCTGTCAGCGTTTTTCCGTATCCTTCGATTTCGCAGTACCGGAACGGCACGACTTCGCCGATGTAAGCGGGGATTAAAACGGCTGCGCGTCCGGTATTCCGCCCGTCTTTTCTTATCTTTATGCGGTACGTATGCGTTCCCTTCATCAGTCCGAAAGTATAACGATGATAGCGTATCGTTCCTCCGGGATTCCGGTCAATCCGTCCGTCCGACAGACATTCGCCCAGGTGGACGGTGATGCTGTCTCTGCCCGTATCCGACGTAAGCGTCAGAAGCGGCTGACTAAAAGCGTCCCGCCCGAAATCCGCGAGAATGGTAGATGCTCCGGCGCTCTTCACAAGGACGGGATGCTCCAGCGATTTCATCTGCGGATAGAAACAGGCGGCATAGTCCGACATCGTGGCAGCCGTACGGAAGGCTTTGACGTCCGACCATTCGCTCTCTCCCTCCGTGCCAGTAAGGGTCTTCACGCGCCAGAAATAGTTCCGTCGCGGCTGCAGGGCGCTTCCTCCGTACAGCACGGCGGTAGACTGCCGGCTCTCCACGAGTTCGCTGTCCCAGACGTTTCCCCTGCCTGCGGCGGCGTCTGCCGGATTATCCGCAACGATTATGCGGTAAGCGGTCTGGTAAGTCGCATTTGCTTCTCCCGGCACAATCCAGCTGAACGATGGCCAGGCTGACCTTATTTCGACATACTGAAGCGGTTCGATTGCGTCGTCCGCCTGCCACACGGGTACGTTCGATGCATATCCGTTTTGCCATGTATAATCCGTATGTTCTACCAGATCTGTCAGTAAACCGCAGGGTTTGCGCCCGGCAGCCGCCGACGTAAGGCAGGATAAGGATATTAAGATGGCTGTAAGTGTATTAAAAAGTTTCATTTCGTGTATGTATAATTATTATTATAAAATACATTGTTTTTATTATTTATTCTAAATCTTTATATCTGAGACAGTTTAAAATTCGGGTGCAAAAATAATCATTTTTATCCACAAACTATATTATGCCCGTTTTTTGACGGCGTTTTTTAGACGCGATACATTGCATCTGAGCACAGTATAACAGAACTGTTGACGCCAGCAATCCTGTCAATTCTGTAAGTCCGCATAGAAACTGTTGCGAAATAAACTGACTGTTATATTCCCCGCAGAGGAAGAAATATCAATGTTTCTAAAAGAGGACAAATATTCGAAATTGGTGTACAAATTTCCGAAATAGGTATACAAATATCCGAGATAGGTATACAAATATCCGAAATAGGTGTACAAATATTCGAGATTTTAGGACAAATATTCCTAAAGGCTAAGGTTAGACTATCGTCGTCTGGTCGATGCCAAATTTTTCCACAGCAGGATAAATAGTGACCGGTCAATTTATTTCACAACAATCACATAGCTCCGTCAGGTCTTTTGCATTGCATCGCAAAATTTTCAATTTCTATTACCTTCTATTCCTTTCCTGTTGAGAACTTGAATATCAGTCCAATTTCGTGCGAGGATGAGGCAATTCCACGAAAGTTTTTACCTGTAAAACCGAGATCGAAGATATAGTGGATATCCATTATATCGGAAATATATCCGACATGGAAGGAAGCAGTGAACGAATTGATTTTGAAGTTTTGGCGTCCATACAGTCCGAGATTGAAGTTCATAAAATGGTAGAGCGCACCCAGTCCCAGCAATGTTGTTTCCGACTGGCGGATGAAAAAAATTCCCGGTCGGAGCGTGGAATTTTCCAGATAAGGAATCAGTCCCCTTGAAAACACATGCTTTGCGCCGCCGAGTATCGGGATTTTCCATTCCGCATGGGCATAAACCCTTAGCGGCCGCGACCAGTAGACATATCTGTTTTCCTTTCCCAAATGATATACCGCCGCTCCGCCTTCGAAATAATCGGAATTAAACAGTCCTCCGAAGCCAAAATCCACTCCGAATGCCGACTGTCTTTCGTAAGTGTACCGGTTTGGATCAACTGAGCCGTCGGGATTAATCATGTCCGGAAATGTCAGACCGTTCGGGTCGCTGGTTCCATAGTAAAAATTAGCCATGAGTCCCGCCTTTATATAGCTTGATTCTCCGGCAGCTATCCTGTAGGAATAGACCAGACCGGCAGAAGTATAGGAATATGCCTTGCTTCCGAGCTGGTCGCTCATTATCATGATGCCCGCGCCGCTGTTATAGCGGTCGATGTACGTGTCGAACGAAGCGCTGTACGTAACAAAATCCGTTCCCGAGGCGGGATAGTGGTTTCTGTAGTTCAGCGTTGCCCGCGTATAATACTCATTTCCCGCGTATGCCGGATTAAAAAACAGCGGCATGGCAGGTTTTATGGACAGATAGGGGTCCTGCGCGCCTGCAAAAAGGGCGGCACTCAAAAAGACGGCACACAAATATGTTTTTATTCTATACAATATAATTTATTTACGGAATAACTTCTTTTTCTTTTATATCCTTGATTTGAAGCTGGATATTTGCAATTCCCCTGTAATAGTTTTCGGCTATGGAATAGCAGATATCAGCCGGATTTCCTCCGTTAAGATGCTCAAAATGTTCCGACTGGTTGAATGCTATAGCCGAAATGTATCTGTACGGTTCATTTTCCTGCATCAGTTCCAGGCGCAGATGGTCGCCATCCTGTCCGACAACGCTCCCGTTACCGTTGTCGTACACGTTTTTCGTAACAAACACCGGCGACATGTTTTCGGGACCGAAAGGCTGGAACTGTTTCAGGATACGGAAAAACTTCGGCGTTATCTGTTTGAAATCCAGATAATCGTCAATATCCGTGCGCGGAATCATCATGTCGTCGGTAACAATCTCGCCTGCAATCTGCGAGAACCGTTCCCTGAAGCGTTCCAGATTGGATTCCTTCATTGTCAAGCCCGCGGCATACATGTGTCCCCCGAAATTTTCGAGAAGATCGGAACAGCTCTCTATCGCCTGATACAGGTCAAATCCCGGGATGCTGCGCGCCGAGCCTGTGATATATCCGTTGGAATTTGTCAGCACGATAGTCGGCTTGTGGCGCAGTTCTATCAGGCGCGACGCGACGATTCCTATCACGCCCTTGTGCCACTTTGGATTGTAAAGAACGGTTGCCCTGCTGTCAATCCCTTCCCTGCTTTTATCCAGCATGTCTATTGCTTCCTGGGTGATTTGGCGGTCAACATATTTCCGGTCGTTGTTGTGCGTGTTTATTGTCTTGCCGAAAGAATTGGCTTTTTCGTCCGATTCGGAAGTAAGCAGTTCCACTGCCGATTTACCCGACTCCATTCTTCCGGCGGCGTTGATCCGGGGTCCTATTTTAAACACGATATCGTCTATGGTTACTCTCTGGCTTTCCAGTCCCGATATTTTCAGTATCGATTTAAGTCCCCTGCGAGGATTTTCGTTCAGCTGTTTCAGTCCGTAAAATGCAAGGATACGGTTTTCGCCGATAACGGGGACAATATCCGATGCAATGCTTACCGCCAGCAAATCCAGATACGGATAAAGCTCGAACGGGGGTATGTTGTTGACGGAACAGAACGCCTGCAGCATTTTGAAGCCCACGCCGCAACCCGACAGTTCCCGGAAAGGATAGCTGCAGTCGCTCCGCTTGGGGTCGAGAACAGCCACTGCCCCGGGTATTTCATCACCCGGCAGATGGTGATCGCAAATGATAAAATCTATGCCTTTCGATTTGGCATACGAAATTTTATCGTTTGCCTTTATCCCGCAGTCAAGGGCGATGACAAGCGAAACGTCCTTTTCTCCGGCATGGTCTATGCTTTGATACGATATCCCGTAACCTTCGCTGTATCTGTCGGGAATGTAGAATGATACCTTTTTGTAATATTTCCGCAGGAACAGGAAGACTAAGGACACAGCCGTTGTCCCGTCAACGTCATAGTCTCCATAAATCATGATGTTTTCCTTTTCCCTGATTGCTTTGTTGATTCTGCCGACTGCAATATCCATATCTTTCATCAGAAAAGGATCGTGAAGGTCTTCCAGCTTTGGCCGGAAAAAGGCACGGGCGTCCTGAAAGGTATATACTCCCCGCTGTACAAGTAAATTGGCTAATACTGTGTCGATTGACAGTTCATTTGCCAGGCGCTGTACATCTGCAGGCTCGCCTTTTTGTTTCATTATCCATTTCCGTTCCATAGACATAGAAAAATCTTATTGCCCGACAAAGGTATGACAATTTAATGAAACTGCAATTTTGTTTCCCTAAAAAACAGATACAGACAAAAAAAAGAGAGGCAGGACTGGGTGTCCTGTCTCTCATAACCTAACTTAAACCTATGAAAAAACCAATTTGTCTATAAGATGTCTTTCCGATAAAAAGGTTTAATGTATATGAAAAAAAATTTATGTGCCGTTATTTGATTACCGGAACAACTGTCAT
>JAIRZR010000259.1 GCA_031267155.1 Prevotellaceae bacterium
ACAGGCGTTTCGGAGAAAGACATAGCCTCGTACTGGAACGCCCTCAACCGACTGCCGTACAGCGAGTGGATGAATGAGATACGGCGTATCAAAACGGAACTGAATCTCAACGACTGGGGGATGTACCAGCTGACAGAAAAACTGTTTACAGTCTATTTTCCGGACGGCACGGCAAACGAACAGCTTGTTTTTACTGTATTTATGCTGAACCAGCTGGGCTATCGCGCCAAAATCGGAATGAACCGGATTGAGGTTCTCGGAACGGAGATTGAGGTTCTCGGAGCGAGGATTGAGGTTCTCGGAGTGAGGATTGAGGCTGAGGGGCGGCTGTGATTGCACAAAACTGCTAAGATCCGAAGTCATGTTTTATGCAAGAATTAACAGAATAAAAGTATTCGACAATAGGGAGGATTTCCTGGGACTGTTCAATAAACGCGCCGGGATTCGGTTTTTGTCATATCAGGACATGACACTTCTCGAGTCCCCAAATAAATCCGAATAATGAACTTTTTCTTGCGAATTAAAAAAAACAGTTACTTTTACATTCAAGAATTAGTTTGAAAGTATGAAATTTGAGCTTATATCAGAGTATAAACCTACAGGAGATCAGCCGGAAGCGATAAAGCAGTTGGTCAGCAACTTTAAGTCCGGTCAGCAATGTTCCACCCTTTTGGGAGTAACCGGTTCGGGAAAAACGTTCACCATGGCTAATGTTATATCGCAATTGAATCGGGCAACATTAGTATTGAGCCACAATAAAACATTAGCCGCGCAGCTGTACAGCGAATTCAAGAATTTTTTCCCTAAAAACGCGGTTGAATATTTTGTGTCCTACTACGACTATTATCAGCCCGAAGCATATATTCCACATACGGACACCTACATAGAAAAGGATTTGCAGATAAACGAGGAAATAGAGAAGCTGAGACTGAGCGCCACATCGGCGCTGCTTTCGGGGCGGCCGGACGTGATTGTTGTTTCTTCCGTATCGTGCATGTATGGCATAGGCAATCCCGAAGACTTCAACGCAAATACTATCCAGGTTTATACGGGACAAAAACTGAACCGCAACAAATTCCTCTATGCGCTGGTTGACGCACTGTATTCGAGAAACGAGCTTGAATTTAAACGGAGCACGTTTCGTGTCAGGGGAGATACGGTCGATGTATATCTTGCTTATGGCGACTATGCCTACAGGATAATATTCTGGGGAGACGAGATTGAGCATATTGAAATATTCAACCCCGTTTCGGGAAGCATCATAGACTCCCCGCAGACAATAAGCATATTTCCCGCCAACGTGTTTGTGACTCCAAAGGAACGTTTGTATCAGGCTATCAGGGATATCAGGGAAGATATGCTTTTACAGCGGGAGTTTTTCCTGTCGCAGAATAAGAATCTGGAGGCAAAAAGAGTCCAGCAGAGAGTCGAGTACGATTTGGAGATGATAAAGGAACTGGGTTACTGCCCGGGCATAGAAAACTATTCGCGCTATTTCGACGGACGCACCGCCGGCAGCAGACCCTTTTGCCTGCTGGACTATTTTCCCGGCAATTTTCTGACATTTATAGACGAAAGCCATGTAACTGTTCCGCAAATACGTGCAATGTACGGAGGAGACCATTCGAGAAAACAGAATCTGGTGGAGTATGGATTCCGCCTGCCCGCGGCAATGGATAACAGGCCCCTTAAATTTGGGGAGTTCGAATCGGTTGTGGGACAGGTGCTGTTCGTAAGCGCAACGCCTGCCGACTATGAACTGAACAAGTCGGAGGGCGTAGTCGTTGAGCAGCTTATTCGTCCTACCGGCCTGCTTGATCCCGTGATTGAAGTGCGTCCCACGGAAAACCAGATAGATAACCTGATCGAGGAAATCGTGATAAGAGCCAGAAAAGACGAGCGTATTCTGGTTACAACTCTTACGAAACGCATGGCAGAGGAACTTACCAAATATTTCGACAGACTGAAAATCCGTTGCCGGTATATACATTCCGATGTTGAAACTCTTGAACGTGTAGAGATTATGGATGAATTGCGGAAAGGTGTTTTCGACGTCCTTATCGGAGTCAATCTCCTGAGGGAAGGGCTGGATATTCCGGAAGTGTCCATGGTTGCGATACTTGACGCCGACAAGGAGGGATTCCTTCGCTCGACGCGTTCATTGACGCAGACGGCGGGAAGAGCTGCCCGGAATCTTGATGGCAGAGTAATAATGTATGCCGACAAAATTACCGATTCGATGCAGCGCACTATGGAGGAAACGGAGAGAAGACGTGAAAAACAGACGATCTACAATGAAAAACACGGCATAACTCCCCGGCAGATAACAAAAAACAACCGTTCGATGCTGACGGGAGAAAATATCAAAACAGAGAAATATGCTTATATTGAACCTGAAACCGAAAGTATTGCTGCCGAACCCGTCGTGAAATACATGTCGAAACAGGAACTTGAAAATGCTGTGTCCGAAGCCCGGCAACGAATGGAACAGGCCGCTAAGGAACTTAACTTCCAGGCCGCTGCGATGTATCGTGACGAAATGTACGGTCTGATGAAATTATTGTGATATTTTGTGCCTGTGTCCGTCAATAACGGCGAATAGGGCAACCGCCCAAAATGCAGTCACTGCAAATTTTCCTGTTTTCCTGTTTATGTAATAAATAATCCCTATCTTTGCGCCTTAATTTATAAAAACTGTATGATTATGAAACGGAATTTAAGTCCGGAGAATGAATTGAAATTCAAATGTACTTTGGGAAAATATCCTGATTTACCGAGAAATATTACAGACTGAGTTGTCGCTGATTTCAAAGGTATTTTAAGGAAACTCCGTACTTTTGAAAGATTAAAAAACAGAAGTTTCCAGGAATTGATTGTATGATGAAAAAATTATTGTTAAGTATTTTGTGCATTGCATTTATTTGCGGAGTTGCGGACGCCAGAAAAGGGAAGCCGCTGTTTGCCGCCGATCTGTCGAACGCCGATTACGACCCTGCCGTATGGTCGGTGGATGCCGCCGGAGTGATTTCAGCCACAGCCGATAAGGCTATATGGTCAACCTGCGAGTATGAAAATTTCGAGCTTGAACTTGAGTTCAAAACGGACAGGTGCACCAACAGCGGAGTGGTGATATACTGCTCGGACAAAAAGAACTGGATACCCAATGCCGTTGAAATCCAGATTGCAGACGATTACTGCGACCACTTCGAACAGGCGGCTTCGACTGCTTCGTGCGGAGCGGTTTACGGGCATCTTGCTCCCTCGGCCTTCAAGCTCGTGAAGAAACCGGGAGAATGGAACAAAATGAAAATCACGGCAAAGGGAAAAAGTATCAGGGTCGCGCTGAACGGGAAAAAAATTACGGACATGGACATGAGCCTCTGGACTTCGGGGAAAACAAATCCCGACGGATCGAATATTCCGCCGTGGATGCCGAAACCTTTTGCAGAACTGTCAACAAAAGGATATATCGGCTTCCAGGGGAAACACGGCGAAGCCCTTATATGGTTTAGAAATATTAAAATAAAGGAATTATAGAATTATAAATTGTGAATTATGAGAAAATTTAAAGCATTTTTAGTCCTGACGCTGCTAAGCGCGTCAGTTGCGGTTTTTGCACAAAACAAAGACCTGCCCATGACGGAGGGAAAATACAAGCCCACCGACGAATCCTTGAAACAGTACAAATATCCCGAATGGTTCCGCGACGCCAAGTTCGGAATCTGGTCGCATTGGGGACCGCAGGCCGTTCCCCGTCAGGGCGACTGGTATGCGCGCGGAATGTACGAAAGAGGGTATTACGACTGCGGTAAGGAAACTTACAGAAAACCCAACCGCTACTACAACTATCATGTCGAACATTACGGGCATCCTTCCGAGTTTGGATACAAGGACATTATCCCCCTCTGGAAAGCCGAAAGATGGAATCCCGAAGAGCTGATGAAACTCTACAAGCGTGTGGGTGCAAAGTATTTTGTCAGCATGGGAACGCATCACGACAACTTTTTCCTCTGGAATTCAAAGCTCCACAAGTGGAATTCGGTCAATATGGGACCCAAAAAGGATGTGGTCGGCCTGTGGCAGCAGGCAGCCAAAAAGGAAGGGCTCTACTTTGGCGTATCGGAACATCTTGGCGCAAGCTACACGTGGTTTCAGGCAAGCCACAGGTCCGATCAGCTTGGCGACAAGGCCGGCGTTCCGTATGACGGCGCCAATCCCGAGTATCAGGATCTTTATCACGGAAATGCGGAACCCGGCGATAACGGCTGGCTGACAAAAAATCCGGTCTGGCAGCGCGAGTGGTATGAGCGCATCCGTGAACTGATAGACACTTACGGGGTTGATTTGCTGTATTCCGACAGCGGACTGCCGTTCGAGGATGTGGGACGGACGATGATAGCCCATTATTACAACAGCGACCTGAAAGCAAAGGGAAAAGGCGTGGTTTATACCTGCAAGCAAACTTCCGACGGACGCTGGGTACACGACAGGGAACGCGGCGTTGCCGAGGGCATCAGCGAATTTCCCTGGCAAACGGATACTTCGATAGGCGACTGGTACTACCGGACGGGACAGAAGTACATGACCGGCGAGGAAGTCGTTCAGATGCTGATTGATATCGTGAGCAAAAACGGAAACCTGCTGCTCAATATCGTGCAGACGCCCGAAGGCGATCTGGAACAGGATGTGCTGGATATTCTGGAAACTGTCGCAACATGGATGCAGGATAACAGCGTGGCAATTTACGGAACACGTCCGTGGAAGGTCTATGGCGAAGGTCCGTCTGTTGATGGAAGTCAGGAAAAGAGTCATTTCGGCGGACTGAAGGATGTGCGCAAATACCAGTCTGCAGACTTTCGCTTTACTTTGAAGGGAAAGACTTTATACACGTTCTGCATGGAAAAGCCGACAGGAGATATTCGTATACAGTCACTGGGATTGAAAGTGAAAACGGGTGCAAAAGTTTCTTCGGTTAAGATGCTTGGAAGCGAGGAAAAAATAAAATGGACACAAAACGACGGGGAAGTTATTATCCAGAAACCCGCCCAACTGCCGAATTATAATACGGTCGTGTTCGCCGTTAAACTGAAATAAAC
>JAIRZR010000183.1 GCA_031267155.1 Prevotellaceae bacterium
GAAATCAACACTTAATTCATCATAATACGATGGGATGTGAACATGTATTAAGCCGTCAGGATATGCAGATTCTAAAATGAATCGCTTGATAACCTGTAACATATTACGCTTGTATTTCAAAGTGTTCTTATTAGTCCACTTTTCGACACACGTTTGATAAATATCATCGTATGATTTCCAATGATAATTCCTTGATTCGTTCAAAATCCACTGAGTCTCATTTTTAATGTGTCTTATATACTGCCTGCTAAAATTGTGGGCTTCCATATAAGAAATAAGAAGTGGAAACTTGCTTTTTAATTCCTGTAAGCCCATGTGATTTGTTTTTTAGATTAAAAATAGACTGACAAGTTAAAAATAAAATCCAAAGAAATAAAATATTAAATACTTAGATATGTGTTCACTAAAATATTAAGTTTGGATTTGTTTAATATTCCGATTTCTTAATAAATCCAAATGTTTGGATTTGCTGGCAAGAATTGAAAACGACCCCGACCTGCAGCATCTGATTAAGAAAAAATAGAAAAACAAAACTCCCCTGTTTGTGAGAACCGGGGAGTTTTTACAACTATATTTCAGAAACATAACAGCACAATAATACATTTTATTTGCGACCTTACAACTACTCTGCTTTTTTACAACTACTTTTTCGAGCAATACCAATGTATATTTTTACAACTACTCTTTGCTTTTGCAACCACTACCCCTTGTTTAGTATAATAATCTGTATATAATGAAAATAGACGATTTCATTTAGTTTTATCGTTTGCCTTACAACTGCTCTGCTTTTTTACAACTACATTCTTTTTTTGACTGAGTTTGGAATAATCCATACAGGATATTTATCTGTATTGGAACTGTTTACAATCATTTTTTCTTTGGCGGATAATTTTGTTACAATATTGGCTATCTTTTTCAGGCGCTTTTCCTTTGGCTCATCGGGCGATAAAGTAGGCATTATCAAGCTGACTATATCATCTCTCGTTGCAGAACCGTTCCGGGTAATCAGTTCCAATATCATTTGCCTGTAATCCTGATACGATATTTTGGTATAGCTACCTGCAACCTATAATTCGGAAGCTATGCCTGCCACTAATTTCAATTCCCTCAAATGTGCTGTTTCCGTTTCGCTAACCGACTGTTTCTTTTGCACTTTATCTAACAGGATTACATCATCAAGCGACAATTCGGGGTGTTTTTTCAGTTGGCGGGAATAATTTTCGTTGATAAGTTTGCTGTGTATCGTAACTTCGGTATGATTTTCATTTGAAATATCGTAAGTCGGCATCGGAAAAAACCGGCTCTGTTGAATGGTAAACATTTTCATTATTCCACTGCCGATAGTATCTATCATATTGAGGTTAACCATTGCGTTCACCAGAAACGGATTGCGGTAATAGCGTTGCGGACGGTTGTAATGTATGGCGGCCTCAACAGAATCAGGAATAAAACTGCCTGCATTGTCAAAAATCAAACGGTCATTATATTCCAATACAATGATACAGCTGCTTTTGCTGTAATCCTGATGTGCCACACTATTATTAAGAGCTTCGCGCATAATCCATTCATCATAGTGGGGAACTTCTTCGGGGAACAGCGTTGTTTCGTCAATCATATAGCGTTATTTCGTATTTCGGATGCAGGCGAGTGTCTTGTCTATTGTCAAAATAAACGGCGTATGAAAATGTTCGTAACCTTCGGGTGCATCTTTCAAAATCCACGATATTTGCGCAATAGCAGGCGATAAAAAATGATGCGAGGTATCCTTGCCAAGAAGTAAAATTGCCGTATTGGTAATTCCTCCCTCAATTGTAACTTCCGCCTTATCAAGAAACAGGGCATCACTCCAGTCATCTACATCTTTTGCCAGTTTCTGATGTTTCTTTTTGTACTGTTCCCGCGCTTTGAGAATTGCCTCTTCGTCCAAATGATGAAAGGTCGCTTCGGGAACAATCTTGCGCGACCAGTCGCGGTCTATTACCTGATTGCGTATGCGCTCGATTTTCTCAATATTCAACGCTGTAAGACTTTCATTGAGATGACCGTAATAAAATCCTTCAAAAGCTACAGGAATACCCTGCGGTGCAGCGGGTATCTGAAACATCACCACTCTGCCGTCAGGCGTTTTTAACTCGTAAATTTCCATGAATGTGATATTATTAGTGATTTTGTCACCGATTTCCTTTTTCAGGCTGTCCAAATCTTTCCTCTGCCTGCGGTAGTTGCTGCCAACTGTTTTATGACTGTTATCCACCCCGGAAATAAGCCACACACAGAATTTACCTTTCAGATTGGCTTCATTGCTCAACGCTGAAAAGTATTTTCCGATTTTGCCGAAGTCGTAACTCTCTTTGGCTTCCTTGAACTCTACAATCTCTGTTTCTGCCGGAAGCGAAACGGCGTCGGATAAGATTTTATTCAATTCCTGTTCTGACATTTTTTTTGGAAATTTCCGGCCGCAAAGATACATTTTTCTTCGTAACTTCCAAAACGGATGCACAGACAAACAGGCTGATATGCCTGTTTCCTCCGTGCTTCCGTTTTTCACTTCCGTGACGGTTTCCGGTCGACATCCTCCATCCTTTTCAATATGGCATTTTTCAGCAATTCTATGAATTTTGTCCGGCGACCGCTGCTGTATCCTGTATGATCAGGTAAATAAGCTGTTTTCCACAGGCGTATAGAGTATGTTTTACTCCCATCAGCAGTTTATTCTCAAAATTTCCATCCTTTCACCCGCTGCTGCTCGTCCCAAAGCGATTTGTAGAGTCCGCCGTTTGCCAGCAGTTGTTCGTGTGTACCTTCTTCGGCGACGGCGCCCTTGTCGATGACCACGATTTTGTCGGCTTGCCGGATGGCGTTCAGACGGTGCGCGATGACGACGACCGTTTTATTCCGTACCAGGTCACTGATGGCTTTTTGGATGAAAAATTCATTTTCGGGGTCGAGGGCGGCGGTGGCCTCGTCGAGCAATATCACCGGTGCGTTTTTCAGTATGGCGCAGGCAATGGAAATGCGCTGCTTCTCGCCTCCCGACAGCGTGTTGCCGACTTCGCCTACCATCGTGTCGTATCCGTCGGGCAAGGCTTTGATGAAGTCGTGACACTGGGCGGCGCGGGCGGCGGCTTCGATTTCTTCCTGCGTGGCGTCTTCTTTCCCGATACGGATGTTATTGCGAACAGTATCGTTGAAGAGATAAACGTCCTGAAATACCATGGAGATATTCGATAGCAGGTTATCCGTCACGTAGGCTTTGATGCTTTTCCCGCCAATCAGGATGTCGCCCTGTTCCACGTCCCAGAAACGGGCGATGAGGCGCGTCAGCGTGGTCTTTCCCGAGCCCGAAGTGCCGACCAGAGCCGTCAGTTTTTGAGCAGGAATATGCAGGTTCAGCCGGTTGATGACTTGCACATCGTTGTATTTGAAGGAAACATCGCGAAATTCGATACCAAAACTGTCGAACGTTTCATCTTTACTGCCTTCGGTGAGCAGGGGCGATTTGCGGAGATTTTCTATCCGTTCCACGCCAAGTTCCATGTACGAAAGTTCGCCCAGAAACAGCATGGCTTGCAGCAGAGGCTCGTAGATGCGCGTGCCGAGGATGAGGAACATGATGTAGAAAGGCAACGACAGCGTTCCTTCAAAAAACAGCACCATCCCCAGCAGGATAATCAGTACCAGTCCGGCGTTCAGCACGATGGAAGCAAGGATAATCGTCGGGCCGGAAGCCGCTTCGAGCCGGATACTGCTGCGCATCAGGTTATGGAACGAGGTTTCGAGGCGTTCAAACTTCGTCCCTTCCAGATTGAAGGCTTTGATCAGTTTGATGCCCTGAATGTATTCTATCATTCGCGACGCCGCCGCGACTTTTGCCGTTTGCTGTTTTTTTCCTGCGCTTCGTATGATGAAGGTTGCCAATTTCACAAACGGGAACAACACGGGTATAACCAGTGCAGCCGCCAATGCTAACTGCCAGTTGCAAAACGCAAGTCCGATCAGAGCGACCAGTGGCATGATAAGCGCACCGAAAAATTGAGGTATCAGATGCGTTACTACCGATTCGATGTTGGCATAGTCGGATACGATATAAGCCCCGATGTCGCCCGGGTCGCGGCTGTTGTAAAAGCCCACAGGCAGGCGGCGCAGGTGTTCCGTGATGTCTCTCCGCCCTTCGGCGCACAGCACGTAACCTTCCCTGTAAGCCTCCCAAAACGATTTTTATTTACAATGAAAAGCAGCAGTATAGACAGCGCCAAACCCGCACAAAGCCATACGATTGCCGTCGTGTTCAACACCGTTCCGGGATATTGCAGCGGCTCGAAAATATACCACACGGTCAATAACATAAATCCGTAAGGTGTTCCCCGAAGGAAATATTCGAGCATCGTCCATCCGATCATCGGGTACATGCGACGGGGATTGCCCAGTGTCGCCGAGTTCAGTATTTTCTTGAAATTCATGGCTGTTCCTCCTTTCCTGTTATTGTCCACTCCCGCGCCTGCGAATACGTGTCCCACATGCGGGCGTAGTATCCTTGGAGGGCGAGCAGTTCATTATGTGTTCCACGTTCTTCGATGATTCCGTTGTTGATTAGCAAAATTCGGTCGGCATTGGTGATGGTACTCAAACGGTGGGCAATCACCAGTACGGTTTTTCCCTTTATCAGGCGAGAAAAGGAAGAGAGTATTTTCCCTTCATTTTCGGGGTCGGCGTAGGCAGTGGCTTCGTCGAGCAGGACGATGGGTGCGTCTTTGAGGATAGTGCGAGCAAGAGCAATTCGTTGCTGTTCCCCGCCGGATAGATAAGTGCCGCCTTCGCCGACATGCGTCTGATAAGCCTTGTCGAGCTTTTCGATAAACTCGTAGCACTGGGCGGCGCGGGCGGCGTTCCTGACATCTTCGATGGTCGCCGTTTTATTTCCCATGCGGATATTCTCTTCGATGGTGTCGAAAAACAAAAGGCTGTCCTGAAAAACAAAAGATACGCTGTTCATCAAATTTTCCGTGCGAATATTCTTCACAGGCACGCCGCCGATAAGGATTTCACCTGACTGTATATCCCAGAAGCGGGCAGTCAGCATGGCTGCCGTCGATTTCCCGGCTCCCGAAGGGCCTGCCAGCGCCGTCACCGTGCCGGGCAAGGCTTTGAAAGAAATGCCTTTTAGCACCGCTTCCCCGTTGTAGGCAAACGTCACGTCCCGGAACTTGACGGAAGCGTCGCGGGGCGTCTCGGGATGTACGGGGTTTTCGACTTCCTCCCGGTTGAGTATGCTGTCAATCAGTTCGACGCCTGTAGTGTTTTGCATCATCAGGTTACTCATGTACAGCAGTTTCACCAGAGGGAAAAAGACCCCGCCCGCCAGAATCAAAAACAGCAAAACCGTCGGCACGTAATCGGGATACGAGGGCGCATATTGCAGCAGAATAACCGAAAGAGGAATAAGAATTATCAGGATTGCCGAAAGAACGGTATAAAATCCAAGATAGGCGGGTGTAAACATGTGAGTAATATGTATGCATACATCCCTGTAATCATTGATGTTCCGGTTCAGTCGCTCGAAGGCTTTGGTAGAGCGGTTGAAGATTTTGACCACCTGTATACCGCGTATAAACTCTACGATGCTGCCGTTCATCTTCCCAAGCGCTACCTGATAACGGTCATAAACGCTTTTTCCCGCTTTCGATGTCATTGTCAGGCTCTGAAATCCGATGGCAACGGCAAACACCGTCAACATCACCAGCGCCAGCCGCCAGTCCGCCCAAAACATATACCCCAGCAGCAGGACGGGGACGACAATCGCCGCCGTAATATCGGGAATATGATGAGCAACAAAGAGTTCAATCCGTTCAACGTCTTCCGAAAGCACTTTTTTCAGTTCGCCCGAACTCCGTTTGGTGAAGAATCCCAACGGCAACCGCGCCAGCTTACGGACAATTTTTATCCGCGTTTCGTACAGGATATGGTAGGCGGCGATGTGTGAAAGCATCAGCGATGCATACGTCAGTATCCCGTAGCCGGCAATTCCGGCAGCCGCGACATACCCCCAGTACCGGATAAGGTCTTTATTTACCTGCGAAGGGTCGGCAGCATGAGCGGCAAACTCCGTCAGCAGGTTATAGACGGAAACAAAAGAGGTAAACTGCGCCGCTGCACATACAGCCGGCAG